>JAFAZL010000565.1 GCA_019239815.1 Acidobacteriota bacterium | reverse complement strand
AACTCCAGGAATCTGCCGACGCGCTACGCGAAGCGATCCGGTTACAGCCCGATTTCGCCGGCGCCCACACAACGCTTGCGGCAGTGTTGCGCCAGCTTGGCGACGCCGAAGGAGCCGCGCGCGAGTCGAAAGCCGGAATCGAAATTGGAAAAGAGAAGACGAATCAGCAAGCCGCTCTATTCGCTACAAACTCCGGAAAGCGGCTGCTCAACGCGGGCGACCTCGACGGAGCGATTTCGCAATTCCGATCGGCGATCAACGCGACGCCGAACTACGCGCCCGCTCATTATCAGTTGGGATTGGCACTACAGCGAAAAGGTGAAAAAGATGAAGCGGCGAAGGAGTTTCAACGCGCCGCGGAGTTGGACCCGAAATTAGCGCCCGCGCACTGAAATTGCTCAAAGCGCTTTCGACGGAACGCCATGTTTCAAATTAGCCGCCACTAGTTTGTGGTCCGCAGCGCGACCAATTCCGTCGAAACCGGCACACCTCGCGTAACCTTCACTCGAATCACAGCTTCGAAGGGCTTCAACTGACCCGTTTGAGAAACCGAAAGCCTCAACAAGAGCTGCTCGACCGAGTTCTTGTTGCAGACATATTCGACGGCCGCTTGTGTCCCCATCGTCGTGTCGCCGGCAAGGACCAGCACCGATTGACTCGGCTCCAATCCCTTCACCAGTGCAATCACGGCGTAGTCTTCGACTAGTGGCACGTCGTTGGGCGTTCCCAGGAACTCTTTCGCCTCACCCGGTTGAGGATGCACGTTGACGATCTCCCCATCACCCTTGCGTGGTCCCGACGTAACCCGGCGAAACACAAACTCTTCCGTGCCGGGGATTTCGAGCAGCGTAAGGTTCTCCAGGGGCGACCCGACAAAGATCAAATTGTTGTTTTTGGCGTCGTCCAGCGAAAACAAGCTCCCGCGCTTGACTCGAATCTCTCGATGGAATGTTTCAAACAGACGGTCGAGCGCATGAACCGCCAGTACCTCTCCGACCCCAGTATAGTGGTCGAAGATTATGGTGTTCTGGTCGCGGGCCGAGTCGTAGTACCGCAAACCCGACACCGGCTGGCCCACAAATTTTGCATTACTGAAAATCACCCACGGCGCATCCTGCCCAGATACAAAGCCATTCCAAAAAATTCGCATCGCCGGCGGCGGTGCATTGACGTCATGCGAGATGCCCGCCTGAGCCGAGTTCCGATTTGAAACCAAGCTCAGGATCACCACCGCCGCGACCACGAGCAAGAACGTCAGCGAAGCGATCGCGATAATCCAATTGCGCTGAGGCGCCGCTATCTCCGGCGCCGAATGCCCTGCTGTCCCATTGCCTGCGGCCGATGGCCTGGCCGGCATCGCTGAGCGGTGATGGAACGCCAGGACGTACGTACCCTTCGGCAATTCGACCACGATGGGGTCCTCAGCTCCGTCGCCCGCATAGTACTCAGAGAGCTTGACCCTCAAACGCCCGGCCTGCACGCGAACCATGGAATCGAGCTGAGGATCGAAGTCCGCTGAACGCCCAAACACTTCCGTCGCAATCTGATATTCCTTGATGGGAGTACCGGGATGATCCAACGCGTGGCGGGCCAAATAACGGAGCAGCTTGCACAGGGACTCCGACCCATGCAGCACATGGCTATTCGTCAGCCGGTCGATTTGACTAAGATTTTGCTCGCGTTCCGTCACCGGCCCCTCGTGACACCCTTGATTAACCGGAGTGTAACAACCGCCACATCTGGCTGCAAGCTGGGGCTTTACGAACTGTAACAGTATCAGACGCGCTGAGACTTCAATCTAACATAGAAAAAATTTTAATAGTAGCCAATCGCCTTGGGATTTCGGCTCGTCGAGGGCCAAGCTGCCGGTGTTTCTCTTTCCGAGCGGCAGCGTGCAGACGAAGTGATTTTTTTGGGGTGCACGGGTGTCGAGGTAGTTGTTCTTCTGGGAGGGGTGTCCCGATGAGCATGCCGTTTCTTCGGCGTCTCTGCCGTCCATTTCTCCCTCAACCATTCGATTTTACGTTCGCAACCTAGACATTATTTCTGACGCGCGGCGGAGTGTCCGTATTTGGGGTCGCGTTGTCCGGTGTTTTTTAACGTTCAGGGGTGAAGGGTTCGTTCTGTTCCGCAAGGAGGAGAGATGGTGAGGCGATCTGTTTGGGTGGGATTGCTTGTTTTGGCTTTGGCAGTTGGTTTCCACGTTCCTCAGGCAGTAGCGCAGGCGGTATTCGGCAGCATCTTCGGCACGGTCACTGATCCACAAGGCGCTGGGGTTGTTGGCGCGAAGGTCACGGTGACCAACATCGCCAAGGGCACGGTCGAAGAAACGACCACCAACGATAGTGGCAACTACACGGTTACGCACTTGATTCCGGACCTGTACAACGTCCGAATCGAGGGCGCGGGTTTCAAAGTCTTCGAAGTCAAGAACATTCAGGTTTCCGCAGACGCCGCAGCTCACACCGACGCTACGCTCACCGTCGGCGATGTGACGCAGACCGTCGAAGTCAGCGGCGAAGTTGAGCAGCTCAAGACCGATCGCGCCGACGTTTCGATCGAATTCAACTCCAAGTATGTCGAAGATCTTCCCATTCTGAACCGCAATTTCACCAACTTCGAGCTTCTCTCGCCCGGCACGCAAAAGCTCGTCGGCTGGAGCCACGCCGCGACCGAGAATCCTCAGGGCGCGCAGCAGATCTTCGTTGACGGCCAACATTTCAGCGGAACATCGTTTCAACTGGATGGTACCGACAACCAAGATCCCATTTTGGGAATCATCGTCGTCAATCCCAACCTCGACGCGATTCAGGAAACCAAGATCGCGCTCCAGAATTATGACGCCGAATTCGGCAAAGCCACTGCGGGCGTCGTCACTGTGCAGACCAAGTCAGGCACGAACGAACTCCACGGCAGCGGCTTCTACAACTATCGTGGCGACGGCCAGCAGGCCCGCGATCCTTTCACGCAGGCGCCCAACAAACCTTTGCCGCTCTTTAGCTACAAAGACTTCGGCGTTGCCGCTGGCGGCCCGATCATTAAAGACCGCCTCTTCTTTTTCGGCGACTACCAGGGTGTCCGCGAGGCTAGCGGTACTTCGAACCAGTTAACGATTCCCACTGCGGAAGTCCTCAGTACTTGCAACCCGTCGACGAATGGCACGAGTGCAACTCCCGGCTTCTGCGATTTGAGCCAGTATCTCGGCAACGTGCCAGGCGGCGGCCAAATCTACAATCCGGCTACCGGAAACCCGCTCACCGGCACAGGCCGTACCCCGTT
>JAFAZL010000527.1 GCA_019239815.1 Acidobacteriota bacterium | reverse complement strand
TTGCGTTTCCGAAAGCTCCATTCTTCGCGCATCAGGCGACCTGCGTCAGCCCAATCGGACCTCTCCAGTGCACCTCGCAACTCTTGTGCGACTTCCGAGATGCGTGCCAGATTCTTGTAGACCTTCGTGTTGCCATCGATGTGCTTTTGGAATACATCCCAATTGTTAATCGCCGACTTCCTCGGCTTGCCGGTGTAGCAAAGAACGATCCGCCGCTCGAGTTCCGAAAGATCGACTCGAAGCTCCGTCCGGCGTTCGCCCCCCGGAGGTAACTCGATAGCAGCTGCCCCCCCAAACGCAGGCGGATAGTGATCCTGCGTGCCGGTCGGCACCTTAATAACGATCGCTTCCGCGTCGCGGCTAATATGTATCCAGTCCGCCTTGCTCTTCCCCGCCGCCGTGTACCGATCCAGCGCCGCACAAATCGCGACGGCCATAGCGCTCGAACCGCCGATGCCCGCTCCGGCCGGCGCCTCGGAATCCGTCGTTAAGGTGAAGCCACCATCCGGCCGAAAAAACTTCACGATCTCGGCCAGGAGCGGAAGCTGATACTTCTTCCCTTTCATCAATGCATCGAACGAAGCAAAGCTCTCTTCACGCTGGGTATCGCGCGATACCAACTTGATCTTATTGTCGCCCTGCACGTGCTGATCAATGACGCAGGACGCATAGCGCGTGATCGCCGCATTGACCGTGACCGCTCCAGGGTGGAACAGATACAGGGGCCAGATGTCGAGGGTCCCGCCTGCTAAGTCAACGCGGGTTGGGGCTTTCGATTCGATTCGCATGTTTGTCCGGTCAGTCGTCGCTCTAAGTAGTGTGGGTTCCGTCAGTTCTGGGTTGCCTCAGCCTTACGCAGTGTGCCGGAAGCCAGCCCCCGGCTCAAGGATGCGGAGCATATCGAGGCGCGGGAAAGGCAATATCCGCCACTGAACACTCGAACAACCCGGCAGCAACTCGTTCCGGGTTTCGCGGTTTCAGGGAACAGATACTTACAGCCTTGCAAGCTCGATTTACCTACTCGCAATTGCGTTGAAGGAGCGGCTTTCGGTAATCTACGATTCCACGATGCGACGTCTCAGCGCTCTACTTCTTATATTAGTGTTCGTTGGCGGACCTGTCGTCTCCGCCTTGGCGGCCACGAACGGCGCTTCAGACCTGCCTGAGTGCTGCAAGAAGCACGGCGCCCACATGTGCTCGGTGCGCCACAGCAGGGCGGACGGCCAGATCGCTAGCGTCCAAGTGAGGGCTCTATGCCCCTTCGCCCCACACTTCAATCCCGCGATCGCAGCGCAACGGAATGGGCTCGCCGAGGGACTACGCTGGGATTTCAGCCCGCTCCTTGTTGCTCGGCGAAGCGCTAGGCCTCAGCTCTTAGTTTTCGTTTCGGCTTGGTTGGTCGAGTATTCGAAGCGCGGTCCCCCTCTCTTCTCTTCTGTTCAGTCCTGACTGAATCGCAAAACACAAGTAGAACGCAGACGCGATGGCTGCGTGTCGGTGCTTTTGTCCAATCAAAGAGTTCACACCGATTGAATTTCTGAAGGACCCAGCGAACTTGGAGGAACTATGAGGTTAGTGTCGTTGCGGAGCTTTCCGTTATTTGTCCTCTGTATTTCCCTGCTTGGTTGTTCGAGGTCCGACAAGAACTACAGCGTGGAGGGGCTCGTCGTGAGTAAGGTGCCTGCCACCCGTACTCTCGTCGTCGACCACAAAGATATTCCCGGGTTCATGGGAGCTATGACGATGCCTTATCCGGTTGCCACCAGCGTCGATTTGTCCGAAGTACAAGGCGGCGACCGCATTCGAGCTCGTGTGGTGGTTCACGAGAACGGCAACTATGAGCTCGATCAAGTGACCGTTACAGATTCAAGTCACCGAGGCGACCAATCGGCGCAAACGACCCAACTCTCTCCAGGCGAGGAGATCCCCGACGTGGCGGTCGTAAATCAAGATGGACGAAACGTTCGGTTGACCGATTTTCGCGGAAAAACCGTACTTCTGACATTCATCTACACCCGCTGCCCGATGC
>JAFAZL010000413.1 GCA_019239815.1 Acidobacteriota bacterium | reverse complement strand
AGGTCCGAAGAGCCAACGCCGGTGGCCGAGATGGCTCTGGACTCCGTTGCTGAGGCTGAGCCGGCCGCCGGGATGGATGTATCGGCGATTGAGACAACTGGGACGTTGTTCCCAGAGACTCGTGAAGAGGCAGAACTGGAGCGCCAGGAAATCGAGCCGCCAGTTACAGCTAGGATGTCTTTTACAGAAATGGCTGCCGCCGAACCGGCCGCGACAGAAACCACGCAAGTGGACGAAGCCGAAAGCTCCGAAATCCACAGAGAGGAAGAGGCTGAAGAAGCCTCTCGGACCAGCGACGAAAATTTAGCCGTTCCCGAAATGGGAAAGGCCGGGGAAGCCGTCGTCACACGGGAAGAAACCTCGACCGCACATTTTGCCGAGGCTGAACCTGCCCCGGGCTCGACAAACCGAGCGGAATGGATCGAGCACGTCGCACAAATGGAAGAAGTGCCAGTGGAGGTGCGTCTGGAGTCGGGTAGCCAGACGTTGCCACCCGACGCCGAGACTGTTGGGTGGGCTTCGGACGCGGTTGGCTGGGTGCAAGAGATCGCGGAGAAGCGTGTGACGGCGCCGGAAGAAGCGGAATTTGACGGCATTTTCTATCCTGAAGCGGGGATGGCCACCAGGGCGCCGCGATCAACGAAATCGCGGCACACGATTGAGCTGGTGTTGGCGGTTGTGCTGTTGACGTGGGCGCTGGTATTCCTCGGGTACCAGATGGGAAGCACGGGAGCGAACCAATCCACGCGCGATTCAGCTTTGCCGAAGGCGCTTAATGGCGCGAATTCGGCGAACGCGACAGCTAAGGTTGAGCCTGGCAAGGCTGGAGCTTCGCTGATTGCGCCTACGACGTCGGCGGAAGCTTTCCCGGAGATGAGCCCGGTGCCACCGATCAATAGGGGTAAGAAACCGGCGCCGTCATCGAATTCTGCGACCCTGGAGATTCCGCCTTCTGCAGTGATCCACACTGGTCCGGTCGTTATTTCGAAGATGCCGGCAGCTAATCCGAGTGAAACTACGCGGCCTGTGGCCGAAACCACGGTTTTGGCTGGCGGTACTCCGACGATGAATTCGGGCGTGGTCCTGCAGGTTGGCGCGATGAAGATGGAAGGGAACGCGACCGCGCTGATGCAGGATCTGAAGAAGAAGAAATTCTCGGCGTTCGTGTATCGGCACGGCAACGACAACTTGTATCGTGTCGGCGTGGGGCCCTTTGGAGATAAGGACGCCAGCGCAAAAGTGAAATCGGAATTGCAGAAGAACGGCTATACAGCGATCACGGCAAAGTGGGCCAAGGATAAGGGTTAGCTGGGATCCCAGGTCGATCTAAGATCGGACAAATGGCCAAAGCCATGAAGCGGGCGGGCAAGGCAGTACAGGAACGTCACCCTTAACGATAACGAATTCAGCGTAGGCGGGTCGGGCACCGCTATCCTATATATACTGGGAGCCAATGCAGAGGCATAAGCCTCTGGGCGGCGTCGTTTCTTTTGTAGGCGCGGCCATTGCGCGCAACTCAGGTTTCGGAGGTCGATTTTGACTGCGGCGACAAATGTCGTTGGTGAGGCTGTGCGAACGCTACACCGGGTCATTGTCGAAAGTGTCTCACCGGAAGTGGACGCCGGACGTTATGCGATCAAGCGGATCGTGGGCGATGAGCTTCGTGTGCGCGCGGATATTTATGCGGATGGGCACGACTCGCTCGGTGCGTGCCTCTTGTGGCGCCGTGAAGGTGAGCGCAGTTGGAACTCAGTTCCCATGCGATTGGACAACAATGATCGCTGGGAAGGGCGATTCAAGCTAGAAAAGCTGGGGCGATACCTCTACACCGTCGTTGCGTGGATGGATGCGTTTGGAAGCTGGAGCAAAGACTTAAAGAAACGCGCGGATGCAGGGCAGGACATCTCGGTAGACGTGCTGATCGGCGCTGAGATTGTGCGGGAAGCATCGGAACGAGCGCGAGGCGCCGAGGCGAAGAAGCTGGCGGACGCAGCGATCAAACTGAAAGAGCTGTCGAAAAGGGATCGGGACGGGGTCTTGGCGATTTCCCAGGATGCAGAGCTTGCGTTGCTTGTGAATGCTTGGCGTGATCGAACAGCGGATACGCACTACGAGCGGGAATTAGCGGTCGTGGTTGATCCGGAGAAGGCACGATTTAGCACCTGGTATGAATTGTTTCCGCGGTCAGTGACCACAGACCCAAAGCGCCACGGTACGTTTAAGGATGTGATCGATCGGCTGCCGTACGTTGCGGGGATGGGCTTCGATATTTTGTACTTGCCGCCGATTCATCCGATCGGGCGGTCGGAGCGCAAGGGCAAGAACAACTCGACGACGCCAACTCCGGAAGATACGGGGAGTCCTTGGGCGATCGGGGCGAAAGAGGGTGGACACAAGGCGATACATCCGCAACTTGGCACGCTCGACGAATTTAAGATGCTGGTGAAGAAAGCGGGCGAACTGGGGATCGACATTGCGCTCGACATCGCGTTTCAATGTGCGCCGGATCATCCGTATGTGAAAGAGCATCGGGAGTGGTTTCGTGAACGGCCGGATGGCACGGTGCAGTACGCGGAAAATCCGCCGAAGAAGTATCAGGATATCTACCCGTTCAATTTTGAGAGTTCAAGCGCGCGAGAGTTGTGGGTTGAGTTGAAGAGTGTTTTCGACTACTGGATTGAGCAGGGCGTTCGCGTCTTTCGCGTGGACAATCCACACACCAAGCCGTTTGCTTTTTGGGAGTGGGTGATTGGCGAGGTGAAGAAAGAGCACCCCGAGGTTATCTTTCTCTCGGAGGCGTTCACTCGGCCGAAGGTGATGTATCAGCTTGCGAAGCTGGGATTCACGCAGTCGTATACATACTTCGCCTGGAAGAATACGAGCTTCGAATTGACGGAATATTTCAACGAGATGATGGATGCGGATGTGTTCGAATTTTTCCGGCCGAATCTATGGCCGAATACGCCCGACATCTTGAACGAATATCTGCAGAAAAGCGGGCGGGCTGGTTTCATGACGCGTTTGATTCTGGCGGGGACGCTGAGCGGGAGCTACGGCATCTATGGCCCGGCTTATGAGCTGTGCGAAGGAAGACCTGTGCGAACAGGCAGCGAGGAGTACCTGGATTCAGAGAAGTATCAAATTCGGGTCTGGGACATTCACAATCCGAACAGCCTGCGCGATTTAATTACGCACGTGAATCGGATTCGAAAGAATTGCCCGGCGCTACAGCAAATGCTTGGGTTGGCGTTTCATCCGGTCGACAATGCGCAACTCCTTGCGTACAGCAAGGTGACGGAAGATAAGTCGAATATGATTCTAGTCCTGGCGAATCTGGATCCGCACAACCGTCAGACTGGTTGGGTCAACGTCGATGTGAGTGCATTGGGGCTCGGCTCGGAAGAGTCATACCAGGTTCATGATTTGTTGACGGACGCGCGCTACGTTTGGCACGGGTCGAGAAATTTTGTGGATTTGAATCCGTCGGTGCTTCCGGCGCATATTTTTCAAGTACATTCG
>JAFAZL010000393.1 GCA_019239815.1 Acidobacteriota bacterium | reverse complement strand
TATTTCTGGCAATCGCGGACTTCCGCGAAGCTCACTTCCAAAGACACTATCGTGCTCGCCGATTTCGCCAACTCCACCGGCGACGCCGTTTTTGACGACACGCTCAAGCAAGCGCTCGCCGTCAATCTCGGCCAGTCACCTTTCCTCAACATCGTCTCCGACGACAAGCTTCACCAGACCTTGCAAATGATGGGTCAGCCGAACGTGCAACACATATCCGACGACCTCGCTCGCGAAATCTGTCAGCGCGCCGGCGCAAAAGCATCCATCGACGGCGCGATCGCCAGTCTCGGCACGCAATACGTCATCACCCTGCGAGCCATCAACTGCGCCAGCGGCGACGCCCTCGCTCGGCGGCAGTCCGAATCGCCTTCCAAGGAAAAAGTCCTCGAGGCTCTGAGCGATGCTGCATCAAAACTTCGCAACGACCTCGGCGAATCGCTTAGCTCGGTCCAAAAATACGACGTGCCGCTGGTCGAGGCTACGACCACTTCTCTCGAGGCCCTCAAAGCCTTCAGCATGGGCCAGCGCACTTCGCGAGAGAAAGGCACCACATCGGCAATTCCCTTCCTCAAACACGCGGTCGAGCTTGATCCGAACTTCGCGATGGCCTACACATCGCTCGCGACCAGCTACTACAACTTGAATCAGATCGATCTCGGAATTGCCGCCATCAAGAAAGCCTTCGAACTTCGCGATCGCGTTACCGAACGCGAACGCTCGCACATCACGACTCTCTACTACGACATCGCCACCGGTGAAGCCGACAAAGCAACCGAGGGCTACAAACAATGGCTCCAAATCTATCCACGCGATGCCACCGTTCACGGCAACCTCGCCGACGAATACATGATCGCCGGGCACTATCAGGACGCGGTCGACTCCGAACGCGCCGCGCTTTCCGGTGATCCTAATGTCGTCGACTACATCAACCTGATTGCCAGCTACGTGGCACTCAATAAATTCGACGAAGCGCAAGCGGCCATCGACGATGCGGCCACGCGTAAACTCGACGATCCCGTCGTCCACGAAAATCTCTACACCCTTGCTTTCCTACGCGGTGATTCTGCTCGCATGGAACATGAGGTTTCGCTGGCCACTGGTAAGGCGGGTTGGGAAGATCTAGCCCTCTATCAACACTCCAACACCGCCGCCTGGCATGGCCGGATCGGAGAAGCTCGGTCGCTCACTCGCCGCGCCGCAGAATCCGCGATTCACGCCGACACGAAAGAGTCCGCTGCCCTGTATCTCGCCGATGCCAGCGTGAGGGACGCCGCATTCGGTAACCGCGATCAGGCCCCCGAATTTGTAAAAGAATCCACGAAAGTCGCCGAAAGCCGCGACGCTCAGATTCTCGCCGCGCTTGGATCGGCACGCGCCGGTGACCTGCCCCTCGCTCAAGCGATCGTCGATGACATGAATCGCCGCTTCCCCGTCAACACCGTGATCCAGAATGTGTGGCTTCCCACGATCCGTGCGCAGATTGAGCTGGCTCACGGCAACGCAGCAAAAGCAATCGATCTTCTCAAGACGCCCGCAAACTACGAGTTGGGCGAAGGCATTGGCAGCCTGAATGTCGTGTGCATCCTTCCTGCCTATACGCGCGGCGAAGCCTTTCTCGCCGCCAAAGACGGCCCGTCAGCCGCCGCTGAGTTTCAGAAAATCCTCGACCATCGCGGCCTAGTCTCCAATTGCTGGACCGGAGCCCTGTCTCATCTCGGCATCGCGCGAGCAAGCGCGCTACAAGGCGACAAAGCCAAGGCCCGCACCGCATATCAGGACTTTCTCGCTCTGTGGAAAGATGCTGATCCCTCGATTCCAATCCTCCAGCAAGCCAAATCCGAATACGCCAAACTCCAATAACTCCCTCCGCCACCGTTCTGTGCCGCATCCTTTGTTTCTGGGTCGGGTTTCCGCTGCCCGCCCCGGTCGCTCAAAATCTGTATCTCTCTTTGCTTTCGACTTTCAACTGTCGACTGTTAACCTCTTCCATTCCCTCCGTTTCCCCATTTGACGCATCCACCCGTCATCCATAGAATCTCCATCACCAATGCCAGAATCACCCTCCCTGATTGGCCAAACCGTTTCGCATTACCGTATCGTCGAAAAACTCGGCGGCGGCGGAATGGGCGTCGTGTACAAAGCCGAAGACACTCGTCTCGGCCGCTTCGTCGCTCTCAAATTCCTACCCGATGATCTCGCACTCAATCCCCAATCCCTCGACCGCTTCAAGCGTGAAGCCCGCGCCGCTTCCGCTCTGAACCATCCGAACATCTGCACGATTTACGACATCGGCGAAGACAACGGCCGCGCCTTCATCGCCATGGAGTATCTCGACGGTGCGACTCTCAAGCACGTCATCACCGGCCGCCCTCTCGAACTCGAGCGTCTTCTTGAAATCGGTATTGACGTCGCCGACGGCCTCGACGCCGCCCATCGCGCCGGCGTCGTCCATCGCGACATAAAGCCAGCCAACATCTTCGTCACGAAGCGCGGCAGCGCGAAGATCCTCGATTTCGGCCTGGCGAAAATGAACGACACGATCGCCGCCAGCGCAGAAACTGTCGCCGATCCCACGGCAACGCAAGGCGCGCGCGAGGAACACCTCACCAGCCCGGGCACAACCCTTGGCACTGTGGCCTACATGTCGCCGGAGCAAGTTCGCGGCAAAGAAGTCGATGCGCGCAGCGATCTCTTCTCGTTCGGTGTCGTCCTCTACGAAATGGCGACCGGCTCGCTTCCCTTTCGCGGCGACACCAGCGCCCTCATTTTCGAATCGATCATGAACCGCGCGCCGGTCTCGCCTATTCGCCTCAACCCCGATCTACCCGCCAAACTCGAAGACATCATCAACCGCGCCCTCGAAAAAGATCGCGACCTCCGTTACCAAGGCGCCGCCGAGATGCGCTCCGAACTCAAACGCCTCAAGCGCGACACCGATTCCGGGCGCTCCGCGGTTCTCCCCGCGCTCGAAGACAGCGCTCCGTCCGCCACAAGCTCGCCGGGCAAACCATCGGGCGGCCGCCACTCCGCGCCTGCATCACCGTCGACGACGCCTTCTTCAGCGTCCGCGGCAGTTGCGGCAGCTTCGAATCCGTCCGTCTCTTCCGGCCCGCACCAAAGCGACGTCACGCCACCGCTTCCGTCCAGTCGTTCTCGCATGCTCGCTCTCATCGCGGCAATCATAGTCGTCGCCGCCATCGGCTCTTACTTCTACTTCCGTACCGCCCACGCCGCCAAACTCACCGACAAAGACACCGTCGTCCTCGCCGATTTCACCAATACTACCGGCGACCCCGTTTTCGACGGCACGCTTCGCCAAGGCCTCTCCTCTCAACTCGAACAATCTCCCTTCCTCAATCTCCTCTCCGATCAAAAAATCTCCCAAACCCTCACGTTAATGGCGCAACCTAAAGACGCTCACCTCACCCGCGAACTCGCCCGCCAGGTCTGCCAGCGCACCGCCAGCGCCG
>JAFAZL010000392.1 GCA_019239815.1 Acidobacteriota bacterium | reverse complement strand
AAGAAGACCAGGACGAGGAAGAACGTGGCGATGGCTTCGAGGATCATGGCGGATAGGCGGGGGAAGTCGCGGACGAGTTCGGGGGTGCCGAGGGTGGCGGCGCGCCAAGCGTCTTCGGGAATGATCGCTTTGAGGAGCAGGGCGGCGACGATGGCGCCGAAGATTTGGGCGAGCCAGTAGAGGGCGACTTCGACCGTGGTGGAACGCTTGGTGACCCAGAAGCTGATGGTGATGGCGGGATTGAAGTGGCCGCCGGAGATATGGGCGAGCGCGGAGTACATAACGGCGAAGGTGAGGCCCTGGGCGGCGGCAATGAGGAGGAGATTTGGTCCGGCTGCGCCATGGAGGAATTGGTCGGCACAAATGGCGCCGGCGCCGAAGAAGACGAGAGCGAACGTGCCTAGGAATTCGGCGGTGAGGCGTTGGGGAAGGTTGTACATGGGCGAGATTGTAAGGGAAGAGTGCGATGGAGGCGAGAGGGGCGTGGTGATATCGGCGCCAAGGAGTAATGGAGTTGCGGCTCTTAGGGGTAAAGGAGCGATCAAGTAACGAAGTAATGCAATCGTGCGAACATGGGGCGCAGGTGCTGCGCCCCTACACAATTCAGATTATTAGCGGGCGGCGGCGACTGGCGACGGCGTAGGCGCGTTCACTGGCGTGAGCCAGTTGTGGCGGTCTTGTTTTGCGCCGCTGGTGAGGGCGAAGAATTCGTCCTGGATGCGGCGGGTGACCGGGCCGGCGCTGCCTTTGCCGACCTGGATGTGGTCAACGCTGCGGATCGGCGTGACTTCGACGGCGGTGCCGACGAAGAAAACTTCATCGGCGATGTAGAGCATTTCTCGCGGGATGACGGCTTCCTTTACGGGGATGTCGAGATCTTGCGCGATGGTGACGATGGCGTCGCGCGTGATGCCGGGCAAGATGCTGGTGGCGAGAGGCGGCGTGTAAAGAATGTTGTCGTGAACGAGGAAGACGTTCATGCCGGAACCTTCGCTGACGTGGCCGTCGGCATCGAGGGCGATGCCTTCGGTGAAGCCATTGAAGGTGGCTTCCATGCGGATGAGCTGCGAGTTCATGTAGTTCGCGGCGGCCTTGGACATTGCGGGGAGCGTGTTGGGTGCGATGCGTGTCCAGGAGCTGACGCCGATGTCAACGCCCTTGGTGAGAGCTTCGGGGCCGAGGTAAGCGCCCCACGACCAGCACGCCATGTAGCACTCGATCGGCGCATTGAGTGGATTGACGCCGACTTCGCCGTAACCACGCAGAACGATCGGCTTGACGTAACAGGCATTGAGTTTGTTGCGACGGACGAGTTCGGTGGCGACGTTGCCGAATTGCTCGACGGAAAAGGGCAGCTCCATGCGGTAGATTCGCGCGGAGTTGATGAGGCGCTGCATGTGTTCGCGGAGGCGGAAGATCGCGGGACCCTGCTTGGTGTCGTAGCAGCGGATGCCCTCGAAGACTGCCGAGCCGTAGCTGACGACGTGGGAAAGGACGTGAAGGGTGGCGTCGTTCCACTTGATCCAATTTCCGTTGTGCCAAATTTGTTCTGTCGGCGTGACTGGCATGATGAGCTCCCTTTAGATGAACCCCTTCGAATTTTAGGATACGGGATGCGTTCGGGAGGCGTCAACGAAACGGGTGTGGGGATGCGGCGGGAATGAAAACCAAATTGGCGGGGGGAGGAGAGAGTTGACAGTCGACAGTTGAAAGTCGAAAGGGAAGAAAAAAACGGAGCGAGCAAGAAGTTGAGGTCCGGGCAAGCTGGGGCGAACCCTTCGAAGCTCAGGGCGAGGCGGTGCTGGGCCCGTACATCATCGCGATGCAGCAAGAAATCGCGGCCAACAAGGAATTGTGCGATCGGTATTGAAGATGGGGATTAGAAGGGGCCGCGGTTGGGTTCGTCGGTCGGCTTGGGATCGGGGGGGTTCGATTTTTTCAGTTGCATGGGGGACTGGTTGTATTTTTCGGGGTGTTCGACCTGGTAGTAGGCGGATTGGGATTGGAGGAGGAGAGTGCCTTGATTGTTTTCCCAGATGCCGAGGATGACGAAGGGGATTGCGGTGGCGGCGGCCCAGAGTTTGGCGTTGCGCGGAATTTTGGATTCGGGTTCCCAGCGGAAGAGTTGGGATGCGACGAAGAAAGCGAGGATGGCCCAGCATGCGAGGGAAATTGCTTCAATCCAGATGGCCGAGACTCCCTGGCTAAAGAAGGTGGCGCTCTGGAGTCCCCAGACGAGATATGTGGCGGGGAGGAAGAGCGCGAATTTTTGGGCGACGTGCGGGAGGTAGGGTAGCGGCATCGTTGCACCCGAGAGAAAAATCAGCGGGAGCCAGATGAGCTGATTGAGGACTTGCGTCTCCTGCATTGTGTTGGTGACGCTGGCGACGATGAGGCCCATTGAGGCGAAGGAGACAACGCCGACGGTGACGAGCAGGAAGAAAGAGAAGAGATTGCCGAAGTCGGTGACGTGAAAAAGGAAGCGCGCGAAGAGCAATTCGATGATGACGGTGGGAAGCGTGAGGACATAGTTGGCGACGATGCTGGAGGCGAGCATGTCGGCGGCGGTGACTGGAGTGACGTGGAAGCGGCGAAGAATACCTTGCTCGCGGAAGGTGACGAGTGCGGCGCTGAGTCCCCAGAAGCTGCCCATGACTGCGAGAGATACGACAGGGCCGAGGAAGAAGCGGATGACGTGGGGATTACCTTTGGCGAAGACGCCAGCGTAGAGAAAGAAAAATCCGAAGGGCATGATCACGCTGAAGAAGAGGAACATTTTGTTGCGCAGGGTGAGGCGGATGCGCATCGCGGTGAGTGTGAGGAAGTGCTTCAATCGCGGAGTCTCCTTCCGGTGAGCTCGATGAAGACGTCCTCGAGGGACGGAGTGGCGATATTGAGGCTGACGAGCTCGTTGCCCTGGGCTTCGAGATGTTTCACGAGAGAGACGATGGCTTGCGGCGGGCGCTGGGTGTGAAGCGCGTAGCCGCCATTGAGGTCGCGGCATTCCGATACGCCTTCGAGGGCGCGAAGCGTGTCAACGGATTCGGGGCGTGTGAGTTGGACTTCGATGCGCGTTTTATCGCCGGAGCGATTTTTTAATTCTTGTGGTGTGCCGAGAGCGATGACTTTGCCGTGATCGACGATGGCGACGCGATCGCAGAGGCGTTCGGCTTCCTCGATGTAGTGCGTGGTCATGACGATGGTTTTTTTCTCGCGGCGGAGTTCGTCGATGATGTCGTAGATTTCGCGGCGGACTTGCGGGTCG
>JAFAZL010000264.1 GCA_019239815.1 Acidobacteriota bacterium | reverse complement strand
CGAAGCCGAGTTGATGCAATACCGCAACCCCGTCGGATTCGGCCCGTCCTCAAATACGTGCCCCAGGTGCGCTTCGCACTTGGCGCACTTCACCTCGGTCCGCTTCATCCCGTGGCTGCGATCATCTTCGCTCGCAACCGCTTCCTTGCTCGCCGGTGCATAAAAACTCGGCCAGCCCGACCCCGAGTGATACTTCGTCTCCGACCGAAACAGCGGCTCGCCGCAGCAAACGCACTTGTACGTCCCCGGCGTCTCCGAATTCTCATACTCGCCGGTGAACGGCGGCTCCGTCCCCTTCTGCCGCGTCACATAATATTGATTCGGCGTAAGTTCCTTCTTCCACTCCGCCTCGCTCTTCTGGATCTTCTCCATGCCCATCCTCCAGTTCCCTCAGTATTCCACATTCGATTCGAACACCAACATATTGGACTCGAAAGCCGCGGCGCCCAATTGGAATAACTCGATCATTACTATTGACATATCCTACAATCTATGCTACCGTCTTTCGTGAGCCTAGCCGCCAATCCCGTATCCCCTTTAAGATCACATCCTTGCATTTTGCGCGCATCTAACTCCCTTATAATCAAATCCTTGCGCAAAAACCCTAGGGGGAGGGGTCCCGCCACTCTAGATTCCCACTCTAAACTCCGTGCTCTGTGCGCCCTCTGCGATGAATCTCTCTTTCGGTCCGTCGCTTCCGTCCTGCACTACCCCCGCCTGAGCGATTGGATACACAACAGCTCGAACAAGATGCAAGAATCGCCACGGGCACCGCGGCCAACATTTCTAAATAATTGTCATCCCGAACGAAGTGAGGGATCTGCATTTCGATTCCTCAGCACCATCTCCCCCGTTGACACAATTCGCCGACTTCCCTATTCTGCTTCTGCAAATGATTTCGCGAATCCATCGCCACCATCATCATCACGGCATAGCGCCGCGCTTGATGAGTTGTGTGTAGCAGATTCGCTAACACAAGATTCTCATCACCCGCTGGCGCAAAGGCCCAGCGGGTTTTTTGTTTTTACAACGCGATTTTTTGCAAGGTTTCAACGCAGTTAGCGAACGATGAGAGAGGAAGCATGCAACTCGACTTCACCAAAGCAGATGGACTCATTCCCGCAATCATCCAGGATGCTTCCAACGGAGACGTCCTCATGCTCGGCTTCATGAACGACATCGCACTCGCCGAAACGCAACGCAGCCGCGAAGTCGTCCTCTTCTCTCGCTCCCGCAATCGCCTCTGGAAGAAAGGCGAATCCAGCGGCCACGTCCTCAAAGTCCTCGACATTCGCGTCGATTGCGACGCCGATTCCCTACTCATCCGCGTCGATCCCATCGGTCCCGGGGTCTGCCACGAGGGCTACCGCAGCTGCTTCTTCCGCAACCTCAGCAACGATGGCACCGCGCAAGTCATCGACGAGCGTGCCTTCGATCCCGACGAAGTTTATGGTCAGGAGACCAAGCCCCAAGAGACCAAGCGATGAGCCGCCTCAAGCTCGGCATTCCGAAAGGCAGCTTGCAGGACGCAACGATCGATCTCTTCAGTCGAGCGGGATGGAAAATTGGAGTTAGTCCGCGCAGCTATATTCCAACGATCGACGATCCTGAAATCGAATGTTTGCTCGTGCGCGCACAAGAAATGGCGCGCTATGTTGAAACCGGCGCGCTCGACGCAGGCATCACTGGTCACGACTGGGTCGTTGAAACCGGCGCAAATGTCGAAGAGCTTGCCGAACTGGTTTATGCGAAACAGCGGCTCTCTCGCGTGCGCTGGGTTCTTGCGGTTCCCGAAGATTCGGTGATTCACAAGCCGACTGATTTGAGCGGAAAAATCATTGCCACCGAAATTGTGCGTATCACGGAAAGCTATCTTGCGCGCCACGGCGTCACTGCCCGCGTCGATTTTTCCTGGGGCGCGACTGAGGTAAAAGTTCCGCAGCTCGCCGACGCGATTGTCGAAGTTACTGAAACCGGCGCATCGCTGCGCGCAAATCGTCTGCGGATCATCGACACTGTGCTCGAATCCGCAACGGTCTTCGTAATGAATCGCAATGCGGCTGCCGATCCGTGGAAACGCGAGAAAGCGCAAAACCTGATACTCATGCTGCAAGGTGCGATCGACGCTGCGAGCAAAGTTGGATTGTTGCTCAACGTTCGCCGCGACGATCTCACGGGAGTTCTCGATGTTCTTCCTGCGCTAAAGAATCCGACAATCTCAACGCTAAGCAATCCCGATTGGGTCGCGGTCAACACCATCATCGAAGAAAGCGTCGTGCGTCAGATTCTCCCCAAACTCAAGGCCGCCAACGCGCAAGGGATCGTCGAATATCCTCTGAACAAAATCGTGCTATGACTCGAATCCTCCAACTCAACGCGGCAACCCAGAAGCAACTCCAGCGTGCTCGCCAAATTCGCGACACCGAAGCCGAACGCGTCGCCGCAACAATCGTCGCCGATGTTCGCAAGCGCGGCGACGCCGCTCTATTCGCCTACACAAAGAAGTTCGATCGTGCGTATCTCGATTCGAAGAGCGTCTGGGTTCTCAGCAAGTCGTTCGCGTTGCAAGACTCGAAGCACCTCCTCCGCGCTGTAAAACACGCTGTCAAAAACATCCACGCGGTCGCGCAGCAACAACTACCGAAACCGTGGTCTCTTTCAGTTGAAACCGGTGTGACAATCCGCCAGCAAGTGAATCCAATCGACACGATCGGCTGCTATATT
>JAFAZL010000135.1 GCA_019239815.1 Acidobacteriota bacterium | reverse complement strand
AGGCTGTCTATGTAGTAGCGATTGGCTTCGAGCGCCGCGGTGTCGGCGGCGGCCACACTCGAGTTGCCTGCGCTACGCGCGGTCATGTTTGCGGAGGCGCCCACCATGCCCGCAGCGGCTGCGCCGAGGAAAGCCGCACCCATCACGAGGGCAACACACCACGCGAGGAAGCCGTGCGCGGTATCGCGAAAGTAGACTTCATCGGTGTGAAGATCGACCCACTTCGTGCGCAGGCGGCCGGCGAGGTATCCGCCGACGCCGGAAGAAATAATTTCGGTAATGCACAGGTAGATAAGCGCGCCGAAACCGACGGTTGTCGTGGAGATGCCGGAACTCGAGAACGGCGAGAGCGATGAGAGGCCGGCGCCGGCTCCGAGCGCGAGCAGGATCAGAGAAAGCGCGGCCGCGCCGAAAGCGCCGGCGAAAACGGCGGCCCAAGAGACGCCGGAAGCTGCGGCTTCGGTGCGCGCGGGAGAGTAGGAGTCGTATCCAATGGGCGAAACACCGCTTGCGACAACGGTCGATTTAACGGCAGGGTCAGTCGCCAATGCTCGAGTCGGAGCACTCATCATTCACCTCGACGTAGAAGTGGGGCCTGGAACGTGTGTCGGTGAGTGATGTTAAGCGCGGAGGGACAACGGTAATATCCGGTCTACCACGTAGATATTTCAGAAAGTTGCCTGATTCGGACTCCGGAAAGAAATCGAGTCGCGTCCGCCAGCACCGTGGTGCGCCTGCATCGCTACGGTACTGTGACTGTAATCGTGGCGGCGTGCTGAATCTTCACCGAATTTGCGGTGGTTGAGACGCCGGTCACGGTGACAGTGTAGGTCTGGCTACCCGACGCAGGCGGCGGAGCAATGGAACTGCCGCCCGCTCCGCCGCAGGCTGTTTGCACCAGCGCGACGAGCAGGGCAGCCGCAGGCCACGCGTAGCGCGGACGGAATCCTCGCCGGAGATGCGCCGCGGCTATCAACAACAGAATCACGCACGCCAGCAAACTCAAAACCATAAAGCGTGAGCTTGCGCCGATCAATTTCCAGGTGAAGTATTCGCGGTCGTTGGGGTGTGGTACGAAAAGCGCCGACGAAGCCGGCACGGAAATCGTGAGCGTTGAACTCGCTCCTTGCGAGCCAGGCGTGACACTGGCCGGCGAGAGCGTGCACGTCGGCATCGGTGCGGCTCCGCCAGTGACAGCGCACGCGAGGTTGACCGTGCTCGCGTAGGTCCCGCCCGCCGGAGGAGCAACCATGATTGTCGAGGTGCCTTGCGCTCCGGAGGCGATGGTTAGGGAAGACGAATCGGATTTCACGGTGAAATCTGCGTCCGCGATTGTGTAGGTGGCGCTTGCGACAGCGCTAGCAGTCATGCCGTTCGCGGTAGCGAAGGCGCTTACTGTTGCAGTGGACGAGAGGGTGAACGGCGCGGAATATTGCGAGGACATCGTCGTCGGAGCGGAACCGTCCGTCGTGTAATAGATGGTGGAGTTCGGAGTTGCATCTGTGATGGTCACACTGACGGGAGCGGTGAAATTGCCTGCTGCGGGGCTAAAGATGGGGGTCGAAACTCCGCCCGTCGGCGAGACGGTGCTGGTGAACGTCCACGATTCGACCTTTTGGCTGGATGTGTTGCCGCCCGTGCCGCCAGTGAAGCCGACATACGCTGTGTTGCCACCGACGATCTGAGGAATATTGATGGGCCATGCGTGCGTGAACGTGTGGACCGGCGTGTTGGCATCGGGAGGTGTGTCGGTCAGCGTCATCGTCAGATTGGTACCGTCATAGACGAGGTGCGCATTCATGGTGGTGCCGCTGTGAAGGTTAATTCCAGAGGGCGTGAGGTCGATCGAATCGGCGACCGTCGATGGTGACTCGCCATTCGTGTAAAGACCCGTGGAATTGCCTCCCTCTCCGTCGTTGTTGAATAAATCGAACTTGATGGCTGCGCTCGTCGGAATGCCGCCAGTGGCGGTGGCTGGATCTGTGGAGCCATAGCCAAGGCCAGCACCAGGCGAGCCGAGAGCCGTCGCCCCAGCGTTTTGAATGGTGAAGGTCATACCGTCGCCGGCAGGATTTGAGAGCTGGATGGCGAAGCTCGTAGTGAAGCTCTGAATATTTTGCGGGGCATTAAAGAATGCGCTGCCTGCCTCGTTCTGGCCGCCATTGGTGAGCTGGAGGCGAGTGTCGTCGAGATCGGTGCTGCCGTTGAACGTCATCGAAGAAGCAGCAAAACCTGCCGTGAAGTTGGGGCCGATGGTGTACATCGCGGTCACCACGGGGCTGTTGGAAAGGCCGGTGGCTGTCGCGATGGCATTGATGATGGTCGACTGGTTGACGGCAAGTGGAGTCGAATAGAGCTGCGTCGTGCCGGAGCCGGGCGTTGGCGCGGAACCGT
>JAFAZL010000805.1 GCA_019239815.1 Acidobacteriota bacterium | reverse complement strand
AATCTGACGGGCGGCCCCGACGGCGGCAAGCACATCACCGACGTCACGAATGCAAGCCGCACGCAGCTTCTAAACTTAAGAACACTGGATTGGGATGAAAAGTTGCTCTCGGCGTTCGGGATCCCGCGGGCGATTCTGCCGCGTGTTTCCTCCAGCAGCGAGGTTTACGGTACTGGAACGCTGCGGGAAATTGCAGGAGTGCCGATCGCGGGCATTCTGGGGGATCAGCAGGCGGCGCTGGTTGGGCAGACGTGCTTTCGTCCGGGCGAAGTGAAGAACACCTACGGGACCGGCTGCTTTTTGTTGATGAACACGGGCGAGAGGATTGTGCCGTCGAAGTTTGGATTGCTGACGACGGTGGCGTATCGACTCGGCAAGGAGCCGGCGCGGTATGCGCTAGAAGGTAGCATCGCGATCACGGGCGCGCTGGTGCAGTGGCTGCGAGACAACCTCGGAATTATTGAGAGCAGCTCGGATGTCGAGACGCTGGCGCGGAGTGTGGAGGACAACGGCGGAGTTTATTTTGTGCCGGCGTTTTCGGGATTGTACGCGCCGTACTGGAAGGAGAGCGCGCGCGGATTGATTGCAGGGTTGACGCGGTATGCGACCAAGGCACATCTGGCCCGCGCGGTGCTAGAAGCGACCGCGTTTCAGAGCCGCGAAGTTGTGGAGGCGATGGAGAAAGATTCGGGGATTTCGCTGGAGTCGCTGCGCGTCGATGGCGGGATGGTGAAGAACGAATTGCTGATGCAATTTCAGGCGGACATTTTGAATCGTGAAGTGGTGCGGCCGGCAGTGCAGGAGACGACGGCGCTAGGCGCGGCGTATGCGGCGGGATTGGCGGTTGGATTTTTCTCGGATCTGGACGAGCTGCGAGCGAAGTGGGCGGTGGATCGAACGTGGAAGCCGCGTGTGAAGGAAGAGGAGCGCGAGAGTTTGTACCGGCAGTGGAAGAAAGCGGTGACGCGCTCGTTTGATTGGGTCGATGCGCAGTGAGGTTAGGGCAGCGGCCAAAGAGCAAGGCGCAACATCAGCGTGGGGATTTTTCAAATGATTTGAAAGGATTTCGATGACTTCGCCATTTCTTGGTGAATTCCTGGGCACTGCCGTGCTGATCTTGCTCGGCAACGGCGTGGTTGCCGGCGTCGTGCTGAAAAAGTCGAAGGCGGAAGCGAGCGGGTGGATCGTGATCACCGCGGGATGGGCGCTGGCGGTGATGGCGGCAGTGTTCACTTCGATTGCGTGCGGGAGCAGCGACGCGCATTTGAATCCGGCGGTGACAATCGGATTCGCCGTGCGGAGCGGGAATGTCGAGAAGGTGTTGCCGTATCTTGTCGCGCAAATTCTGGGCGCGATCGTTGGAGCGGCGCTGGTTTGGGTGCACTATCTGCCGCACTGGCGCGAAACGGAAGATCCCGCTGCGAAACTGGCGTGCTTTTGCACGGCGCCGGCTATTCGGAGTTTTGGGGCGAACCTAATCAGCGAAATTATCGGGACGTTCGTGCTGGTATTTGTCGTGGGAGCGATTTTCTCGAAGAGCGTCGCGGCGTCGGGTCCTGGCACACTGGGACCGTACTTGGTTGGGTCACTCGTGTGGGGTATCGGTCTTTCGCTTGGCGGGACGACTGGATACGCGATCAACCCGGCGCGTGACTTCGGCCCCCGGCTGGCGCATGCGGCGCTCCCAGTGGCGGGCAAGGGCGGATCGGATTGGGGCTACGCGCCGATTCCCATATTGGGACCGATCATCGGAGGCAGTCTAGCGGGGCTAGCGCTGAAGCTATTGGGAGTCGCCTGACAAGCTACCGGGATTAGTCTCGGAGCCGTTTTTGGACCTGCTTTCGCTTTTGATTCGTTTTCGAGGGTATACCCCCGTCGTTTTGCTAACGAGCACGCAACACGCATAGAATGAATCACTTAAAAAGCGCTCGAAAACATCTGTTTGCAAGCTATTGATTTTGGGGTTATCTGAATCGACGCCAATTTCAAACGGGAGTCGACTTAGTTTTTAGTTTGGGTTGGGATAAAAAAAAGCGCCGACGGGCGGCGCTTAAACGCAAGCTCTACGTAGGTAGGTATCCCTTAATCTTATTCGTTTATCAATACCTACCTCCCGTTCTCATGCCATTTCAGGTGGGCGAGCGTGAGTCTGGCGGGTCGAATTGCTGCGTGCCAGTTCAGAGGCTCTTGGAAAGGTTTTCTCTGGCGATTACGGGCTGGGGCTGCGGCTGGGCTACGATTGGAGCCCTTAGATTTGAATGGACCCTCGTGGGATCCTCACCCGAAGCCAGCTCCAAGAATAGTTCTTCGTACTGGTCGGCGATCATCTCCCAAGTATAAGCCTCGGTAATCCGGCGTGGCGCAGCCAGCCGTAGTTCAGCCGCTAGTTCGGGATGATCCTCGATGTGTTGTATCTTTTGCGCCAAGTCCAGCGGATCGCGGTCGAACGACAGTCCGTAGCCCTGGAGAGTCTCCCGATTGAAGGCCGTGTTCAGTGCCAAAACACAATTTCCATATCCCAGAGCTTTCAACAGAGCTGGATTCGTACCCCCCAAGCTGTGTCCATGGATATAGCCATATGCGTTGCAATGGAGTTCTTTTACGTCATCGGGACTATTAATATGACCCAAAAAGCGTACGCGCCCGTCGGTAGTGCGCTTCAAATTGTCAACAAACTCGCTGCGGTAGTTCGCGTTGCCGGCGATGGCCAGCAGACGAGGTGTGCGCACGTGTTTGAATGCGTCGACGATTAGGTCAGCGTTATTCTCGGGCACGAGTCGACTCGCAATCAGATAATACTGAGACGGCTTCAGCCCGTATTTCCTGACTACATCTGGGTTTTTGGATTCTTCGATATTTGCCCCGTACGCGATGCTGACGCTCCGCGTCCCGAACTCCTCCATGTAAATCCGCTGCATTTCCCGAGCGTCGGTTACGACTCCATCCGGACAAATGTGCCCCACGCTCCTTGCATTCCAGTAGAAATATTTTTTTGCGAACTTGCCCCACTTGTCTCTTTTCCAGTCCAATCCGTCGACATTGATAGCTACCTTTTTCCCGAGCAAGCGAGGGAGTATGCAATGGAAGGCGTTCGCAACGTTTACTACGAAGATGACATCTACACCCCGAAACATCACGTCACACATCGACGCAAGAGTGTGCGTGAAGGTGCCCAGCGTTTTGGTCTCGAGACTGGGCAGGTAAATCAGTCGCACGCCTTTATATGTGGTAGGACGATCCTGAAAAAGACTGCTCCGGCAATAAACCAGCACTTCATGGCCGCGCTCCACGAGTAGAGGTGCAACTTCTCCAATGAATGCCTCGTATCCACTGTAAGTGTGGGGAATACCCCGCGATCCCAACATCGCGATGCGCAGTTTTCTATTCCTGCGTTCGGATCTGTACATAGGCTCCCGTCAATCCTCCATCTCAATTCGCAGATCGCTCGATACGTCACAGTGTGATGATCGTGTGCGCATCGCAACGCGACAGTCTACCCGACCAGAGTTCCCCTAACACCTGGCCTCAATGCAAACCAAGCACTCGGGCGTTCGCGTTTGCAATGAATGGATTACAACGCGAAGCGCAAGTCCATGGAGATTAACAATTCTAACGCCCTTCGGCGCGTAGTACTGCAGGAATCGTCTTAAACAGAATCTTGATATCGAGGCCAACGCTCCAATTCTCGATGTACTCGAGATCTAGAGCCATGTTGGTTTCCCAGGAAGGACTGTTACGTGCGGTCACCTGCCATAGTCCGGTTAAGCCAGGGGTAACGTCGAGTCGACGGAGATTCTCGAGAGAATATCGCGCGAAGTCGTCCACAGGGTGCGGGCGCGGGCCGACGATGCTCATGTCGCCTCGGAGCACATTCCAAAGCTGCGGCAATTCGTCAAAGCTCGTGCGGCGCAACCAACGGCCAAGGCGCGTGACACGCGGATCGTCCTCCAATTTGAAGAATGGGCCTTCGCGCTGATTTTCGGCTCGGAGTTCTTCTTTTCGGGCATCTGCGTCAACGCACATGGTTCGGAATTTGAAGCAGCGGAAACGATTGCCCTTGTAGCCCACGCGATCGGCAACGTAGAGAACGGGCCCCGGCGAGTCGAGATGAATCAGAATCGCGAGAAGCAGAAGAAAGGGCGATAGCAAGATTAGAGCAACAGCGGCGAAGACGATGTCGAAAGCGCGTTTCATCGCGAGGCCGACCGCAGGAATCGGTTGCCATTGGAGATCCATAACGGGAAACCCGCCAATGGTGTGAAGGGGAGCGCGCCAGCCCAATCCGTCGTAGAGGTCGGGTAGGAGTTTCAGCCCCAATCGCAACTCGCGAGCCTGGAGGACGATTGTTTTGACGACTTCTCTGTCGGCCGGCAAGGTGACAAACAATTCGTCGGCAAATTGAGTGAGAGAGACCGTGCGGAGGTCCTTCAGGGTGCCGAGGACACGAGGGTCTGACGAAGCTTTGGAATCGAGAAAGCCACAAACGTGGTATCCGAGATGAGAATTTTCTTCAAACCAACTCGCCAAGGCTCTGCCTGGACGGCCAGCGCCGACAATCAAGACGCGAGATACACCGATGCCGCTGGCCGAACGAGACAAGACTCGTCGGCGCTTAAAGTAGCGCCAACCTGAGAGGGTGAGAACATTCAGAGCACCCGCGGAAAGAACGACGAGGCGGGAGATATCGTTGTATCCAGTGACAAAGATGAAGAGAATCAGGAGCGCGGTCGCCGCTCCAACGGCTCTGGCGACCATCCATGTTTCGTCCAAGACGCTACGATCACGAGGGGTGCGATAGAGATTTTGATTTGCGCATCCGAGAACGACCAAGGCGGCATATAAGAGGAAAAAGCCAGCGTAGGCGTGTCCGGCAACTTGGTTGAATGCATGTCGCTGGGCAGGGTCAGTCAAACCGAAACGCAAACCGACGGTGATCACACCTACCAAGCATACAAATACAGCATCGATAGCCGCGTACGTGAGCTGAACGGACAGACTCCGAACGAGGGAGTGTCCGCGGACGCGTCCGTTGGGCACGACCTGAACAGGAAGGACGCCCTCGGTAAATAGCTCGCGGGGCGGGGCGCCCACCAATCTTGGCCTCAGTCTCGTACGACGTGTAGCCGTACCGCTCATCGATCCATC
>JAFAZL010000012.1 GCA_019239815.1 Acidobacteriota bacterium | reverse complement strand
CCGAATTCGGCCGAGGCGTTGTTCGTGATGAGGTTGAATTCCTGGATGGCATCCGGTGCTGGCGTATAACCGAGCAGGTTATCCGACACCTGGTTGTTGTCCATGCCGTCCAGCAGGAAGTTGTTGGCCTGCTCGCGGTTTCCGTTGATGAACGGCCGCGCGCCGCTCTGGACGTTGTCGCCGTTGTTGAACGAGCTCGGATCCGGATGGACCGACCCCGGTGCTAGCAGTGTCAGTTCGACGTAGTTTCGGGTCGCCAGTGGCAGTGCATCGTTTGTCGCGGCGTCAATAATGGTATCGACCTGCGTATTTTCGGTCTTCAGCACGGGCGCCGCGCCGGTGACCTCCACGATTTCGCTGACCTGGCCCACCTTCATGGTGACGTCGATTCGCGCCACCTGGTTCAAAGAAAGTTGAAAGGCAGGATACGCAACCGACGCGAATCCCGACTTCTCCACCTTTACTTCATAATTGCCGATCGGCAAGTTCGTGACGCGATACAAGCCGACCTCGTTGGTCTCCGCGGTTGTGACCACTCCGCGTTCCACCGATTTGACCGACACGTTCGCCCCTACAACTGCCGCTCCGGTCGTATCTGTCACCGTTCCGGTCACGGTTGCGGTTACTTCTTGCGCCCGCACCTCCGCTCCGCAGACTAGCGCCAACAGACACGCCGCTATTGCAAAACACACTGCACGTACTCTATTCATTGAGTTGCTCCCTCGGAACAGGTTGCTGCCCGTCCACCCCGCAACCAACCTTTTGCGATCTAGATTTTTCAAGAGAACCGTCTTACCCCATAGCACAACACGAACCCCGGATGGAGTAGCTATATAGCGGAAGAACACAAAGGTCAAGCAAAAACTACAAATCCATAAATTCTCTGTTGCACTGCTCTAGCGCACTGCACTATAAGTGCTCTATATCACCCCTGTCGCTAGAGGTCTTTATCGCTCTCAGCCCCGGGGATGTGCCCTTGGCGAAGTTCAGACAGCAAGCGAGTTCGCGATGGTGCAGTGGCCCGGGATTTTCTCTGTTGGTGAAAATCCAGTAACTTTGCGACTATGATTGCCCGTTTCACCAGACCATTTCACGATCGATTCGTCTCTATCCGTGCCGAATCGTATCTAGACCTGCAGTGGTTTCTTTGAGTCGAGGACTCGAACGAAATGCTCACGAAGCGCAACAATAACGGTATTCCCGCGTACCGCCGTATACAGGGCGCGATTCGCAGTGTGATCGAAGCTGGCGAACTCAAGCCCGGCGATGCGGTTGCGTCCGAAAGGGAACTAGCGCGTCTCCACGAAGTCAGCCTGATGACCGCGCGTCACGCCCTCGCGTCTCTCGAACGCGAAGGCGTTGTCGAACGCCGCCGCGGCGTCGGCACCTTCGTATCGGCTCCCAAGATTCACTTCAATAAATTGATGTCTTACACCGAGCAGATGGGAAGCCGCCGTCTCACGCCCGTCTCAAAGATCCTTTTTGCAAAAATTGTAGACAACGAGGAAGAAGCCACCGCACGCCTTTCGCTCTCTCCCAAGAGCCAAATTCTCAAACTGGAGCGCCTCCGTTCTGCCGCCGGCGAACCGTTCGCCCTCGAAACCTGCTACCTATCCGCTGCTCAGTTCTCGGGTCTTCTTTCCGCCCCGCTCCAAAACACATCGCTATTCTCGACGCTGGAGCGCGACTACGGCGTTGAACTCGGCTACTCCGACGAAGAAGTCGATGCCACTGTCGCCGACCCGCGCACCGCAGATCTCTTCGGCGTCCCGAAACGAGAACCGCTCTTGCGCATCCGCCAGGTCATCTATTCCACCAAAGGCGTCGTCATCATGTACGTCCTCGGCCTCTACCGCTCTGATCGCCACAATCTCGTAATCCGCCGCTACCGCTGACGCACTCAACGCGCGCTGATCGCCAAAAAAATCGGCGCGCAGCGAATCGCCACGCGCCGATCCATCAATTCATCTCTTTTGTCGTTGTCTCACTTCTTCGAGTCCACCAATGCTCCATATATCGTCGCGCGGCTCAAATACTCCACGTTCGGACTGGTCGGCCCCAGCATCCTTTGAATCATTCCCACAAACACGACATCATTCGTCGGATCCACCCAGAACCAGGTTCCAGCCGCACCATCCCAAAAGAATTCTCCCTTGCCATCCGATAGTCCCGCCATTGGTGGATCAAAAACCACCGCGCAGTTATATCCGTATCCAAATCCCGCGCGCATTTGATGAATCCCAATCGCGAACTCTCCGGTCAACAAGTTCGGGGCCAAATGATTCGCGCCCATCAGCGCAACGGACGCGGGCGAAATAATCCGTACTCCATTTAGCTCGCCCCCATTCGCCAGCATCGACGCAAATCGAAAATAATCCTCCGCCGTCGACACCATTCCGCCTCCGCCCGACGGCATTCCCGGCTGCGAGCTATAGTCGCCCCCAAACTTCACAACTTTCAGCGGCTCCTTCCCCTCGCCCTGATACAGCGTCACAAATCGATCTCGCTTGTCCGCCGGCACAAAAAATCCCGCGTCCTTCATTCCCAGCGGCTTGAAAATGTGCTCCGCATAAAATTCCGGCAAACTCTGACCCGACAATTTCTCAATGATGTACCCCTGCACATCCATCGACGCGCTGTACGACCACTTCGTCCCGGGCTGATACATCAACGGAATCTTCGCCAGCTTGTCAATAAATTCCTGCAGCGACTTCGAACCCATTACATTCTGTTTCGAATACTCTTTGTCCACCGCTGTATTTCCAAAAAATCCGTATGTAAATCCCGCTGTGTGCGTCATCAATTCGCCCATCGTCGGCGCATGCTTCGGTTCTTCGACCACCATGTTCCCGGCCGCATCCACATCCTTGAAAACTTTCAGGTGTTCGAATTCCGGAATGTATTTCGAAATCGGATCCATCGGCAGCCACTTGCCCTGCTCGTACAAAATCATCATTGCGACCGCCGTCACCGGCTTCGTCATCGAAAAATCACGAAAGATGGAATCTTTCGTTAGCGCTGCTCCGCTCTCCATGTCCTTCACGCCGTACACGCGATAGTCAACGACCCTGCCGTGCCGCGCCAGAATCGTCACCGCACCCGGAAGTTCTTTCCGGTCGATGGTGCCTTGGATCAACTTGTGCAGATTCTCCAGCCGCTCTGCCGAAAAACCCACCGACTCCGGTTTCACTAAATTCACATCAATCGTAGCGGTGCGCTCGGCTGCGCCGCTCGCACCTTTCGCCGGCGCAACTTTCTGTGCCGAAACCCCTGCGCCGGCAACCCCCAAGAGCGCACCGACAACCGCCAACGCAATCACTCGCATTCGCATAATTCTCATCTCCAAACCGCTCCGTCACTCGCCCTGTCCCAGCAAAATCGCCGCATCATATTCCCAAATTGAAACGCAAAAATCGAAGAGGCGCGACTGCCGCCGCGCCTCTTCGCTAAATTTCGCACACTCCAATCATCAGCGCACGCCGCCGATAGGCGGCGTGCGCTGTTCCTCGTATCATTGCATCTTTACTTCGTTTCCTTCACCACGCTCTTCATCACCCGCACCGCCGCCGGGATTTGCCCCGCCTCTGCATTCCCAAACCCCAAAATAAATCCCTGCCTCTTCTTGTCTCCGACATACGCTGGCGACAGCGGCCACACCCAGACCTTCTTTGCTGCCGCAGCCGTCGCGATCGCGACGTCGTCCCAATCCCGATCCTCCGGCAACTCCGCAACGAGATGCATCCCCGCCTGCGCTCCCCAAATCTCCATCTTTCCATCAAACTCTTTCTCAAGACTCTCCACCAGCGCCGTCCGCCGCTCGTGATATAGGGCCCTCATTTTCCGG
>JAFAZL010000806.1 GCA_019239815.1 Acidobacteriota bacterium | reverse complement strand
GCGCTCAAGAATGCGAAGTCTTCATTCACCAAAGTCGTCGAAGGCGCGCCGTCAAAGCACGCTGCCGTGAAGAACAACGGCGACTCGTTCGATCTCTCCAGCGGCGCCGTCGTGATCGCCGCGATCACAAGCTGCACGAACACGTCGAACCCGTCGCTGATGCTCGGCGCCGGCCTGCTCGCGAAAAAAGCCGTCGAGCGCGGCTTGCAAATCAAGCCCTGGGTAAAAACCAGCCTCGCGCCCGGCTCGAAAGTCGTCACCGACTATCTCGCCGCCAGCGGCCTCAACGTCTTCCTCGATAAATTGAAATTCAATCTCGTCGGCTATGGCTGCACCACCTGCATCGGCAATAGCGGTCCGCTTCCCGACGCGATCGGCGCTGCCATCAAGGAAAACAATCTCGTCGCTGTCGCCGTGCTCAGCGGCAATCGCAACTTCGAAGGCCGTATCCACCCGCTCGTCCGCGCGAACTATCTCGCGTCTCCGCCGCTCGTCGTTGCCTACGCGCTCGCAGGCCGCATGGATCTCGATCTGACCACCGAACCGCTCGCCAATGGCTCAGACGGCAAGCCCGTCTACTTGAAAGACATCTGGCCGACGCCGCAGGAAATCGAATCCACTGTCCGCAAAGCCGTCACGACGAATCAATATTTGAAACAGTATGGCGAAGTCTTCGAAGGCGACGCTCACTGGAAATCGATGAAAGTCCCCGAAGGCGATCTCTACGCCTGGGATCCAAAATCGACCTACATCAAGCTGCCGCCTTATTTCGAAAACATGCCGAAGCAGCCCGCCGCGCTCGCCGACATTCACGATGCGCGCGTTCTCGCCGTCCTTGGTGACAGCGTCACCACCGATCACATCAGCCCCGCAGGCTCGATTCCCGTCGATTCGCCCGCCGGCAAATATCTCGTCGCTAACGGCGTGAAGCCGCACGAGTTCAATTCCTACGGCGCGCGCCGCGGCAATCACGAAGTCATGGTGCGCGGCACCTTCGCCAACATCCGCCTCCGCAACCAACTCGCTCCCGGCACCGAAGGCGGCTGGACGCTCTTCCAACCCGGCGATGAAAAAATGTCGATCTACGACGCCGCCGTGAAATATCGCGAAGCCGGCGTCCCGCTCGTAGTCATCGCCGGAAAAGAATACGGCTCCGGCTCGTCCCGCGACTGGGCCGCCAAAGGCACGCGACTGCTCGGCGCCCGCGCCGTCATCGCCGAAAGCTACGAACGCATCCATCGCAGCAACCTCATCGGCATGGGTGTCCTCCCGCTCGAATTCAAGCCAGGCGAGACGCGCGAAACTCTCGGCCTCACCGGGCACGAAATCTTCAACATCGACGGCGTTGCCACCCTAACTCCGCGCAAAGACATTCAAGTCACCGCGAAATCCCCCGACGGCGGCCAAAGGAAATTCACCGTCACCGCCCGCGTCGATACCCCCGAAGAAGTCAACTACTACAAACACGGCGGCATCTTGCAGTACGTCCTCCGCCAAATGCTCTAGGCCCCGGAAGACGCGACTTCGGTCACGTGCCACACTCGCTCAATATAAAAAGCATGTCATCCTGAGCCGTCCGGAGGACGGCGAAGGATCTCAGCTGAAACGACTACCTCGCCCCCAAGTCGTTGCGACATTTTTTCAATACTGCCCACAGCTTCCCAACCGACACCCTTCTCAGTAGAATCCGCGAACCATGCGCCCAACATTACTGTCCGTCGCCTTGCTCATACTCTCTTCGATCGCCGCCGCGCAGCAGCCTCAACAACCGCCATCCGTCATCACCGCCCTCCGCGCCGGCAAACTCATCGACGTCACCCACTCCCGCCTCCTCACCAACCGAATCATCCTCATCGGTGAAAACGGCACTATTGCCTCGGTCGGCACAAATCCGGAAATCCCACCCAACACAAAAATCATCGACCTCTCCCACTCGACCGTCTTCCCCGGCCTCATCGACTGCCACACCCACCTCGCCGACGGCTCGCAGCAAGGCAACATCGACCCCATCTATCAACTCAAACACACCGCCGCCGAAATCGCGCTCGAGTCCGTCCCCAACGCGCGCATGACGCTCGAGTCCGGCTTCACCACTGTGCGCGACGTCGGCGTCTACCGCGCGCTCACCGACATCGCTCTCCGCGATGCCATCGCCAAAGGCTACATCCCCGGCCCGCGCATGTTCGTCGCCGGCGCGTACATCACCATTTCCGGCGGCGCTGGCGCCATGACCGGCTTCGCTCCCGACATCACTCTCCCCTGGGATCTCCGCTACGGCCAAGCCGACAGCCCATGGCAGGTCCGCCAAAAAATTCGCCAGCTTGCCCACGACGGCGCCGACCACATCAAAGTGCTTTCCAGTGGCGCCGTACTCACCCACGGCAGCGATCCGCAATCGCAAGAATTCACTCCCGAAGAGCTCGCGGCCTCCGTCGACGAAGCCAAACATTTCAACATGCGCGTCGCCGCCCATGCGCATTCCCCCGAAGGCATAAAAAACGCCATCCGCGCCGGAGTCGCCAGCGTCGAACACGCCACGCTCATCGACGACGAAGGTATCGCCCTCGCCAAACAGCACGGCACCTATCTCGACATGGATATTTACGACGATGAATGCATTCAGGAGGAAGGAAAAAACGGCAGCATGACCGCTGATTTCTTGCAACACGATCGGGATCTCGGCGAAAAGCAGCGCCAGAATTTCACGAAAGCTCTCCACGCCGGCGTGAAGCTCAGCTTCGGCACCGATGCCGGCGTCTGCGAATACGATCGCAGCATCCGCCAGTTCGCCTTCATGGTGAAGTGTGGAATGACGCCGATGCAGGCCATCCAATCCGCCACATCAAGCGCCGCCGACCTGCTCGGCAAATCCGAAATCCTCGGCAGCATCGAGCCCGGCAAATACGCCGACATCGTCGCCGCTCCCGACAACCCGCTCGACGACATCCGCGCCATCGAGCACATCACCTTCGTCATGAAAGAAGGAAAAATCTACAAGCAGCCGAACTAAATTATTCGCGCCCTTCGCGTTTCTGCGCCACCACCAACCCTCTCGGCGTCGGCAACAACACCACCGAGATCAGCCCTTCCGCCTCCATCTTCTTCGCCGCTTCCTGCACCGTCTTCACCGCCGAACTCGCATCATGCATCAAGATCAATCCATACGGATTGATCTGCGGCAAAAATCTCCGCACCTCCGCCTCCCGAATCGCCACGTCGCTATCGCTGAAAAA
>JAFAZL010000804.1 GCA_019239815.1 Acidobacteriota bacterium | reverse complement strand
TTGGCGCAAGCGATTTTGCACGATCCGAAAGTGGTGATTCTAGATGAGCCGATGTCGGGGCTCGATCCCTTGGGGCGGCGCGAGGTACGAGACATCATTCTGGAATTGAAGAAGGAAGGGCGGACGGTTCTGTTTTCGACGCATATTTTGTCGGATGCGGAGATGCTTTGCGACCGCGTCGGGGTCATCGCCGGAGGGAAACTGCGCGGAGTCGGCGCTCCGGACGAGATCGTCGGGATTGAGGCGCACGGCATGGAGATCTTGTTCGAACTACTCGGAGACAGAGCCGCCGCTCCGGCCGCGGCGGCTCTGCTTAGCAAGGCCACACGCACCGGGAATCGATATCGAATGCATATCGAGGAAGCCGAACTCTATGCGACTTTGGAACGATTGAAAAATGCGGGAGCGCGAATCTTGTCGGTAACGCAGATGAAAGCGTCGCTCGAAGAATTTTTCATGGGGCTGATTTCCGCGGATCGCGCGCAAGCGAACGCTGTGGATGTGTACGGCAAATGACACGCATCGGCGTAGTGGCGTTGAATACGTTTCGTGAGGCAGTGCGTGACCGCGTCTTGTACAACCTTGTCTTTTTTGCGCTGCTGTTGATGGCCGCGGCTGTCGTGGTCGGCCAGATTTCGATCGGCATCGAGCAACTCGTCATCATCAATCTGGGGCTGAGTGCGATCTCAGTCATCGGACTCTTGATGGCGGTGTTCATCGGCGTCGGGCTCGTTTCGAAGGAGATGGACAAGCGCACGCTATACGCACTGCTGGCAAAGCCGGTGCGGCGATGGGAATTTCTGCTGGGGAAATTCGGCGGGCTGCTGTTGACACTGACGATCAATACGGCGGCGATGTCGGTGGGTTTGTACCTGGCGCTCTTTTATGTAAAGCATTCGATCGAACGAGCGGATGGAGTCGCGCTGGTCGCGATTTATTTTATTTTGCTGAAGCTTGCGCTCGTCGTGGCGCTCGCGCTGTTATTTTCGTGCTACACCACGCCGCTGCTCGCGATTCTCTTTACCGGCGGATTGTATATCGCGGGATTATTCGTCAAAGAGATGCGGGAATTGCATAGCGATACGATGGCACCCGCAGTACAGATATTCTTGCGATGGCTGTCGTACATTTTACCGAATTTTGAAAACTTCGATGTCATGGCGTCGGCCGCGCATGGGCGTCACATTCCAGGTGCATTGATCGCACAGAACACAGCTTACGCTGCCCTTTATTGCGCGATCGTACTGGCGGCGGCAGTGACGATCTTCTCGCGCCGAGACATGAAATGAAATCTCGGGACATGGGGACGCTGTTGCTGTGCTGCGTGCTGTTTCCAGGCTTCGCAGGTGTGTGGAAACTTCAGGAAAAAATCGACCTCCAATTTGACGGCTTGCATCAAGAAGCCGATGACCTCGTCCTGCGGTCGGGCAAGCTGGTGAAGGTGATGAGTCTGGAGTATGCGCCATTGATGGCGGATATGTACTGGACGCGAGTCGTTCAGTATTACGGAGACAAAAACGTCCGGCACGATGCGAATCTGGAGCTGTTGTGGCCGCTTCTCGACCTCACAACGACGCTCGATCCGAATCTACTGGTGGCCTACAGATTTGGCTCCATGTTTCTGAGCGAGAGCGCGCCTCGTGGTGCCGGGCGCCCCGACCTTGCAATTCAACTGATTCATCGTGGGATTCAGGCGAACCCGGATTACTGGCGTTTTTACGAAGACTTGGGATTCATCTATTACTTCGAGTTGCATGACTACGGCAAGGCTTCCGCGGCATTCCTCGAAGGAAGCAAAAATCCACAGGCGATGCCCTGGATGAAGGTGCTCGCGGCAAAGGTGATCGAACAGGGCGACAACCCCGAGACTTCCCAATTTTTGTGGAATGAAATCTATACATCGAGTACCGACCCACAAATGAAGGAAAACGCGGCCACGCATCTTCAGCTACTGAGGGCGGACGCCGACTGCAAAGCGATCAACGCTTTGATAGATGAATTTGAAAAGACAAATTCACGACGTCCCGTCTCGATTCAGGAGCTTGTGAGCGCGAGATTACTGAGTGGCGTCCCTCTCGACCCGCTCGGTGACCCGTATGTGTTGGACAACGAGGGCAAGGCGCAACTCAATCCAAATAGTCCATTGGGGAAAAAGAAGTATTTCTACGGTAAGACGCTTTCCGAACTGGCGAATCCGGGGAAAAAATAGCTCGAATCACTGCGTGACACACAGCAACGTCATCTGAGGGTCGATGACGATTTTGCGCGGGTCTGTTTTTGAGATGAAGTGGAACGACGTTTCAGGTCCCGATGCGACGACGGTGCCGAGGTAAGTCGCGCGCCCGACGGTTGATCCGGCATAGATCGGCACGGGAGCCAGGAACGAGTGCGGCACGTTGTTCTGGAATAGCTTTCCGCGAACGAGAAATCCCTTGTCAGTGCTGTGAACCGAAAACTCGACGCGATATGAGG
>JAFAZL010000784.1 GCA_019239815.1 Acidobacteriota bacterium | reverse complement strand
GTCTGGGGGCCTCCGCTCGCCAGCCCTTTGTACAACCCGAGTCGATCGCCGATGCGGATCAACGCTGCGCTAAATGTCGCGCCGAAATCGACAATTGCTTTGCCCAGGAATTCGTTCAATTTATCAGGATTAAGAGCCATTGGTGATTCCTCCGTCGAAATAGAAAATAGACATAGAAATGGACCCGCCCGAGGGACCGCCCGACCAAGGACTACCCGAGGAAAGAAGAGCAGATTGTAGGTCCGTAAACGCGAAGCGCGCAAGCGACCTGATAGCGCGAGTCAGCAGCAGCGATTAGGACGCGAATATCGTCGCTGGAGTTGCTCGACGTAGAATTCGTCTTGAGTCAAAGGTGAGTCTTGAGAATGTCGCCTCTGAGTCGCGCTCAAGTAACGCTCGTAAGCCGAATCGCCGCACCAATCACGAACGCCGCGCCAGAATTGGCGCATGAGTCTCAGCATTCGGCGCCAGCGCCTGTTGCGACCGGTGTCTTGGAACCGTCGCGTCATCGCCATCAGTCGTCTCCGTGCGCGACGCCCGTGAACTCAGGCGCCCATTGCGTCGCCACATATGGCGCTTCGTGCAGCACCGGCTGCTTGCGGCGACTGAGCAACGCGTACCACTGGATCAGCGCTTCGATGATCAGGACTGCCACCATTGCGGCGAGTACAGCGGTGACGACTGCGTCGAGTCGTTGATTGAAAATCAGGTGTTGCGTGTCGGCAATTTTCGCGGCCGTGATTTTTCCAGTTGCCAGCTGCGCAGTCAGCACATTCACATACGACAGGAATCCGATGCGCGGATTTGGATCGAAGATTTTCTGATAGCTCGCGGTCATGGTAATGACCACAATCCACGCCATCGGCACCATCGTGACCCAGATCCACTTCGTGCGGCCCATCTTTAGGAGAATCGTAGTGGCGACGACGAGCGCGACCGCCGCGAGCAACTGGTTCGCGATTCCAAACAGCGGCCACAACGAATTGATCCCGCCAAGCGGATCAACCACACCTTGATACAGAAAATATCCCCACATCGCGACGATCATCGCGCTCGATAGCAGAATTCCGGGCATCCAGCCGGTGCGTCCGAATGGCTTCCAGACACGCCCGCCGAGTTCCTGCACCATAAAGCGGCCAACGCGCGTACCGGCGTCGAGCACCGTCAGAATGAATAGGGCCTCGAACATGATCGCGAAGTGATACCAGATGCTCAGCAAGCGATCGCCACCGATCGTGTTCGAGAAAATTTCAGCCATGCCGACCGCGAGCGACGGGGCGCCTCCGGCACGATTGAGCAGCGTGATTTCGCCGACTTTATGCGCCAGATCGGTCATCGTTTGCGGCGCGAGTGGAAATCCCCAGCCGCTGATCGTCGTAGCGGCGGCTTCCGCGGTCGCGCCAACGATCGATGACGGGCTATTGATCGCGAAATAGACGCCCGGCGGCATCGCGCACGCGGCGATCATCGCCATCACGCCGACGAAGGATTCGAGCAGCATAGCGCCGTAACCGATGAAGCGCGCGTGACCTTCGCGCAAGATCATTTTCGGCGTCGTACCCGACGAAATCAGTGAATGAAAGCCGCTGATCGCGCCGCACGCAATCGTGATAAAGCAAAACGGAAAGATCTTGCCGGCGAATACGGGCCCGGTGCCGTCGATGAATCGCGTCAGCGGCGGCATTTCGACGTGGGGACGAACGAACAAAATACCCGCAGCGAGCGAAAAGATCGCGCCGGCTTTGATGAACGCGCTTAGGTAGTCGCGCGGCGCGAGAAGCAGCCAGACGGGCAACGCCGACGCTGCAAACGCATAAACGATCAGTGCCGCAGCGAGCGGGATTCCACCGATCGTGAAAGCTTTTGCCCACGACGGCGAATTTGCGGCCCATTCGCCCGCCACAACTACAAACAAAATTAGTGCGACGCCGATCAGAGACGCTTCCAACACGCGTCCGGGCCGTACGAATCGCAGGTAGACTCCGAGCAGCAATGCGATCGGAATGGTCATCGCCAGCGTAAACGTGGCCCAGGGCGACGACTTCAGCGCGTTCACGATGACGAGTGCGACGACGCCGAGGAGGATGACCATGATCGCCAGCACGGCGAGCTGCGCAATGAATCCACCGCGGCGGCTGACTTCTTCGCGCGCCATTTCGCCGAGTGACTTGCCATCGCGGCGGATTGAGCAAAACAGAACGATGAAGTCCTGCACGCAGCCAGCAAGCACGGCGCCCGCGAGCAGCCACAGCGTGCCCGGCAAATATCCGAATTGCGCCGCCAGTGTTGGGCCGACCAGCGGTCCCGGACCGGCAATCGCCGCGAAGTGATGACCGAAGAGGACCCATTTGTTTGTGGGAACGAAGTCGCGCCCGTCATCATGTCGTTCGGCGGGGGTTGCGCGTGAATCGTCGAGCGCAAGCAATTTCGCCGCGACAAATGCGGAGTAGAGGCGATACGCGACGAGATAGACGCAGACCGCTGCGAGGACGAACCAAATCGCGCTCAGCGACTCGCCGCGCTGCAAGGCGATTTTCGCAACTGCTGCCGTGCCGAGGAGCGACACGAGTCCCCAGACGAATATTCTCAGGGCTTTATTCATGTCCCAATTTCATGTTCAATTCATTCGTGAAAATCTGTGTGCCGACGACGGTTCTGTAACACGTGCTAGTTCCCCGCTGCTGCGCTGCAACGAAATCCTTTGTCGGTGGCGGCGATGATTCGTTCGAGTTGGTCGTGCTTCGATTTTTCGGTGCTGGGCAAAATGCTCCAACCGGTGAAGACCGCGATCAAGTTGTACTCCGGCACGACGAACATTTGTTGGCCGCCGAAGCCTTCCGCAGTCCACGCGAGTTTATCTTTTGCGTCGCCGTACGGCACCAACCACCATTGAAACCCGTACTTCCAGCCGCCTTCGCCGACATCGGCCTGGGGTGTGACCGACTGCTTGATCCACAACGGCGCGACGATCTGCTTGCCGTCCCACTTCCCGTTTTGGATAATCAGTTGGCCGAGCCGGGCCAAGTCGCGCGGGGCGAGATACAAGCCACCCTCTGTATCGGGCAATCCTGTGGGCGAATGCTTCCAGAAATACTGGATTCCCAGCGGCTTGAACAAATTCTCGGCGGCGTATTGATCGATGTTCTCTCCGGTGACCTTCTTGAAGATGTGCGCCAGCAATTCCGTCACGCCGCTGTTGTACAAGAATTTCGTTCCGGGATCTTCGGTCATGGGCTGATCGATGACGTAGCGCACCCAGTCTTGCTTCGACTCCATCACGTCGGCGGAATTTTTCGGATCGTCATAAGCAAGATCTTCGTGCCACTCGAGTCCCGACTGCATCGTCAGCAGATTGCGCAGCGTGATGCGCCGCTTGCGATCGTCAAGATTTGCGATGTCGTAGCCATCGAAGTAGCGAAGAATCTGCGCGTCGGGCGGAACCTTGAACTCGCCGCGCTGCATCGCCACGCCGAACGTGATCGACGTCACGGTTTTCGAGACGGATTGCATCGTGTGCATGTCGCTGTGGCGGTAGTAGGG
>JAFAZL010000752.1 GCA_019239815.1 Acidobacteriota bacterium | reverse complement strand
TCGTCGATGCGGACCTGCTTCTGCTTGATCTCCTGATCGGTGCCGAGTTGTTCGTTCTGTTGTTCTTTCAGCAGCAAACCTTCAAGACCTTGCGCATACTCGTCCGGCAGCTTCAGGTCGCGCAGCAATACTTCGCGGACGACGATCCCGTCGCTGGCAAGGCGCGCAGTAATCGCATTTGCGGCTGTGGTGCGCAGCTCTTCGCGTTTGGTCGCGAAGATTTCTTTCGTGATGTAATTCGGCGCGATCTGGCGATAGATCGTGGCGACCGTCGGAGCCACAACTTCTTCGCCGACCGGTTGTGGCAGATTCGCGTGAATGTAGCTCAGGCGTTGAGGATCGAGACGATAGCGCACGCTGACGGCTAGACCGATGTTCAAGCCTTCACGGGCTTGAACGAGCAAAACTTCACCGTCAGACGCTGGAGTCTTTGAATCCTGAAGACGTGGCGACGTTGTTTTTTGTGCCGATTTCGTCGATGAGGGTTCTTCGCCGTCATTTTGGGGCTGCTTGGGCTCGAACGCGCGCGTGGTGTAGACCTGTTCACGCGTATCGTAGAGCGCGACGCTATCGATCAACGGCGTGACGATGTGGACACCGGGATACAACGTGCCGGGTCGCGCTCCCCAGATCTGGCTGACGCGAACTCCGGCCGAACCGTCGGGAACGACAACGATGCTCAGCGCCACGAGGAATGGCACGACGGCGGCGATCACCAATTGCCGCGCTAAACCCCATCGGATTGGGCGCAAAGGGTGATCGACCTCGTGTAAAAAATTTGCCGCCGCAACTTCGCCGCTTGGGCTCGCGCCCCCACCGGCCGTCGATGCGTCACCAGCGGATGCATTGCGCCGCAGCAATCGCCGCAACTGCGACGAAATATAGATGTCATACGCTACGAGCGCTCCCGCGCTTCCGAACAAACCGAGTCCAGCCAGAATCAACAGATATTTCAGCACCAGCATTGTCGTCCCCCTTCCACTTCGAATCGTTCACCCATTTGTGGTGTGATCTTGACCGCACCGCTTCCGTACCTTTTCACTGCACTGACTAGCGGTGGCTGCCGGCGCAAGCTCGGGCCAACTGGCCTGTGCCGTGCGCCAACTGCGTTCCTACAACGGCTTGCCGAGCCGCCGCTGCCGGACGCATCGAGCGCATTGCGAGCTGCAACATCGCCCATTGAGCCGCCGACGCGAGGGCCAAAGCACCGATCGTTGTTATCGCCAGAATTGTCAAATCGAGTAAAGCAACCATGTCCGCCTCCTGCACTGCGCCGGACTAAGTGGCAAAACGGAGCCCACTAGCTATGTCGTGTGTTTACCGTGTCTTACGGGGAGCACTGTCGCTAGGATTCCGTGGGGTAGAACACACGGTGTGCGCCGCCAAACACAGCTTTTCGTGGGACTTAAGCCCGATTGAGCGGGCGCTGCCTCACGCTTTTTCAGCAACACCTGCGGCGCCTGCCTACTCGAAACTGATGTGCTACGCTAATCGCGAGAACTCACAATGAACCGCACCTCTGGCCTCCTCATCGGCCGCATTTTTGGCATCCCGATCTTTATCGATTCGAGCTGGTTCGTCATTTTCGCGATCATCACGTGGTCGCTCGGCGTCCAGTTCACGCAACAGCATCCGCAGTGGACTCCGGTGCAGCATTGGTCGGTCGGCGCGGCCACCAGCTTTCTGTTCTTCGCCTCGATCCTGTTTCACGAACTGTCGCACAGCGTGGTCGCGCGCTTTTACAAGATCCGCGTCGATTCCATCACGCTGTTTGTGTTTGGCGGCGTGGCGCGAATCACTAAAGAGGCGCCCAGCGCGTTGCAAGAGTTCAACATCGCCGTCGCCGGACCGATATCGAGTCTATTTTTGTCGGGCGTGTTTTACCTGCTGACGCTGCGCTATCCGTACGGGACGATGGTTGGCGCGCTGGCAACATGGCTTTGGGAAATCAACCTCACGCTGGCGTTGTTTAATTTGCTGCCGGGATTTCCGCTCGACGGCGGACGGATTTTCCGCGCGATCGTCTGGGCCATAACGAAGAACTACAATCGCGCAACGAAGATCGCGGGAGCCAGCGGGAAGCTGATCGCCTACGGGATGATTATTTTTGGCTTTTGGGCGGCGTTGAGCACAAAGCAGTGGGGCCTGGTGTGGTACGCATTCATCGGATGGTTTTTGCTCAATGCAGCGCGGGAAAGCGTGGCTCAGGTCACTATTCGCGAAACTCTGGCGGGCCTGCGGGCTGAAGACGTGATGAGCCAGGAGATTCCGATGATCGCGCGCGATATTTCGCTGGAGGAATACAGCCACGAAGTGCTGCGAACAGGTCGACGATGCCATCTCGTCATCACCGGTGAACGGCTCGTCGGCATGATGAACGTGCACACGTTGAATACGGTGCCGCGCGAAGAGTGGCCGCATATGTCGGTGCAGGCCGTAATGATTCCGCGCGAGAAAATTTTGTGGGCGACGCCGCAGGAACCTCTACTCGGTCTGCTCGAACGGTTGTTGATTAACGATATTAACCAGATGCCGGTGGTGACGGCGACTGAGCCGGCGACGAAGGAAGATGCGGAGTTGAAACCGGTGACACCAAGCGCGGCGGCGAGTTCGGTCGCGGCGGAGCTCGGGATCGAACCGGGCGAGCCGGATCCAACCGTCGCCGATCACTATGTGCCTACGAGCAACGCGCAGATCATCGGGATGATCAGCCGCGATTCGATTTTACGTGTGATGCGAACGCGAGCTGAAGTTGGGGCGCCAGTGCCTGCCGAGTAGTTGCGTTAGGTCTACGCTGGGGCGGCTGTGCTGCGCTTTTCGATTCTTCCCCAGATTCCAGTCTTTGGGCGCAGCGTGATCGACGCTGCTGGAATGATTTCGCGACCGGGCATCAGAGAAATTCGGAACTGCTGCGCGAGAGTCGCGAGAAGCAAAGTCGCTTCCATCACGGCGAAATTGTTCCCGATACATTGTCTCGGGCCGCCGCCAAACGGAAAGTAAGCGAAGCGCGGTATCCGCTTGAGTAGGTCGCCTTCCCAACGCTCGGGACGAAATTCCAGCGGGGCGTCGAACCATCGCGGATCGCGATGAACAACCCACTGCGCGAGAGACACTCCGCAACCTTTCGGGATTGGATAGCCGGCGATTTCGGTGTCTTCGATCGCGATGCGTGCCATGCCCCAGGCCGGCGGGTAGAGTCGCATTGATTCGGTGATGACCTGGCCGGTGTAGCGCAGGTTTGGCAAGTCATCCACCGACGGCGCGCGGCCCGCGAGGACGCGGTCGAGTTCCTCGTAGAGCTTTGCCTCGACTGGCGGATTTTGCGCGAGGAGCATCCATGTCCACGAGAGAGCGTTTGCGGTGGTTTCATGGCCGGCAAGAAAGATCGTGATGGCTTCGTCGCGGAGTTGGCGGTTGGTCATGCGCGAGCCGTCGTCGTCGCGAGCGGCGAGCAGCATAGACAGCAGATCGCCGTTGTCGATGCCGGTGGCGCGGCGCTCATCGATGAAGCGATAGATGATGCGATTGAGCTTCGCGGTCGCGATCGTGGCTCGGATTTTGCGCGGCGTGGGTAGCCACGTCGGCGTCAGAATCAGTTTTCGGAAATCAGAATTGAGCTGCATGATCGCTTCGAGCGCATGGCCTACCCGCTTGGCCTCGCGATCGACGTCAGCGTCGAACAGAGTTTTGGCGACGATCGAAAGGGTCAGGCGCATCATTTCGGCGTGGATGTCGCGTTCTTCGCCGCCGCGCCATTCGCTGGCCATGCGTGATGCGAAACGCACCATCGTGTCGGCGTAAGTTGCGACACGGCCACGGTGAAACGCGGGCTGTGCCAGGCGGCGCTGGCGGAGCCAGAAATCGCCTTCGCTCGTCAGCAATCCGTTGCCGAAAAGCTGTCTATTCTTGCGAAGGATGCGGCCCTTGATAAATTTACGATTGTCGGTGACGAGGACCTGTTCGATATAGTCAGGGTGGCTGATGAAAAAAACGCGGAAGGTGTAGTAGCGCATCGTTACGATGTCGCCGTAGTCGCGTTGCAGCTTCGGCATGAAGGCGAGCGGGTCGCGGCTGTAAATCTTGAAGCTTGCCGTCCAGGATTCCGGCGATGGACCGGGAGGCAGCTTGGCTGGGGTAGGAGGGCTCACGGTTCAACTATAGCGCGATGGCGGATACGACGACATTTCTGCACGGCTCAACTGGCTCGCGTGGCGCTGAAACGGAATCCGCCTGCGCGCGAGGTCATTTTCACGTTCGAGAAGCCGGCGGCCGATAGACGATCCGCGATGTCAGCGCGATCGATGGGAACGAAGACGCTACCTACGTGAATGAGGCGATGAAGCAAGTTGTCTTCGATTTCGAATGCAAAGAAGGAACCGCCCGGGCGCAGCACGCGGCAGGCTTCGCGAAACGCATTTTCCTGCGCTGCGCGAGTGCGG
>JAFAZL010000746.1 GCA_019239815.1 Acidobacteriota bacterium | reverse complement strand
AGGACTATCACATCGTTCGCTTCAACGGCGGATACGGCGGCGCGGGCAAGACCACGTATTACTTCCACTTCGATAGCTGGCGCACGAATTTGCAGCCGGGAGTTTGGCTGCCATCGTTTGTATACAGCGAAGAAAAAGAATTGCACTACGCGATGACGAAGAAGCTCGACTTCCGCGCGCAGACGCGGTTGTGGGGCTATAACATCGGCAAAGCGCAGCAGGAACAGGAATTGAGCAAGATTTTGGTCGAGACGCCGGTCAATGACGATACGAAGACGGCCAACGACCTGACCCCGGTCCAGGCGCAACGCTCTTGGGATCGCGAAGCGGAGAACAACGTTTCGGATCGCTTGCAACGGCTGGGATTGATGTCACCGACAGGCGAAGTCGATAAGGCACTGGAAATTATCGTCAACAACCTGGAAGTGACGAACAATCTGGATATTCAGCCGGAGATTCAGTGCCGCGTGATGATGACGACAACGCTGGAATCTTACACGCTGGGGCATACGATCGTGCTGAGCCGCGGTTTGATCGACGTGGTGCCGGACGAAGCTTCGCTCGCGATGATCATCGCGCATGAGATGGGGCACGTCGTTCTGGGTCACCGGATGGATTCGAACTTTGCGTTCTTCGATCAGTTGCTGATCGACGATAAGGATTCGTTCCGTCACTTTGGATTTGCGCGCACGCCGGAAGAAGAGAAGGCGGCGAACGACAAGGCGATCGAATTCCTGAAGAAGTCTCCTTACAAGGATCAGCTTGGGAACGTCACGCTGTTCCTGACGGCGCTCGATGCGCGTCAGAAGCAGGTGCCGAACCTGATCAGCGCGCACCTCGGGAATCGCGTGCCGAACGTCGGCGATTTGAAGTCGGGCACGGCGCCGGACGCAAAGGCGAATCCGCAGATCATCGCGGCGCTGCCGATCGGCGGACGCGTCAAGCTTGATCCGTGGTTCGATAACCTGGCGCTGCTGAAGAGCAAGCCGGTGAGTTTGGTGGCGGAACGCGAGAAGATGCCGTTCGAAGTGACGCCGTTCATGCCTTATCTGACGCGGTTTAACACGGCCGACACGGCGAAGCCGGTGAACGCCAGCGCGACGGATGGGAAGACGCCGGAGTCGTCGGCGAACGCTTCGCCGGATGTAGCGCCGGCCAAACCGTAAGCAACTCAGCTTAACGACTCAACTTTGCGGACGGCTCGGCGAATCGATCGCCGGGCCGTTTTGCTTTTGGGAGCTTTGGTTCCGAGAAGCGGGTCTGATTTCCATTGACAAGGCGAGTTTCTTAGTTGAGCATTCAACTTAATGGGAGCAGAGCGTAAACCTACCCGTGAGCGGATTGTGGAGGCGGGCCTCTATCTCTTTTGGCTGCAAGGGTATGCGGCTACTGGGATGTCGGAGATTTTGTCTCGAGCTGAGGCGAACGCGGGCAGCTTCTATCATTTTTTCAAGACGAAGGAAGAGCTGCTCATCGCCGTTCTGGAGCTGTATATCCAGTCGCTGCAGCCGGTTGTGGTGCAGCCGGTGTTGGGGGCGATTGCTGATCCGATTGAGCGCGTATTTGGGATTTTAGAGTTCTACCGGCGGAATTTGCTGGCGACGGGGTGCACGTACGGATGTCCGATCGGGAGGCTGGCGCTTGAGATCCCTGAAGAGCAGTTTCGGGTGCACAAGCGGCTGGCGGACAACTTCGATGGGTTGACGGCGGCGGTTGAGAAGTGTTTGGCGGATGCGCGCGAGCGGTTTCCAGAGGGGACGAACTTCGCGACGCTCTCGAAGTTTGTGCTGACGGTGATGGAGGGCGGAGTGATGCAGGCGCGCGCGCATCGGGATGTGGCGCCGTTCGATGCGTCGGTGGAGCACCTGCGGGAGTACTTCCGCTTGATGATGGCGCGAAGTGGGGACAGTAGTGGGGCCAAGAGGCAGGAGTTGCCGGGATCGAAGTGAGTTCGTGTGTTAGTCGGGTCGAAAAAATTCTAGACGGGGTGAGCAATGAAGCGAGCGATTTTGTTGGGGGTGTTTTGTTTCGGGTTGATCGGGATTGTGATGATGACGAGTGAGCCGGGCATCGCGCGTGTTCCCGCGGCGCATGGCGAGCGAGCGGTCGATGCAAAGAAGAAGCCGATTTCGGATTTGTCGTGGCTTGTTGGCGGAGTTTGGACGGCTGACGCGAGCAAGATGGGCGATGGGATGAAGCGGATCGAAACGCGATATGTGTGGTCGGACAACAATGCGTTCATTCGATTCACAACGCATTTCGTGTCGGACAAAGGGACGGCAAAGACTTACGACGGTAATTTTTTCTGGGAGCCGGAGAAGTCGCAGCTTGCGATGTGGTACATGGACTACGCGAATGAAATTATTCAGGGGCCGATTGTGATTAGTGGGGAGACGACGAAGTTTTCGTTTCGGGCGACGGATTTTGAGGGGAAGCCGGCGGATATGGAGGTGGAGCTGCTGCGGAAGGCGAGTGACAAGTATCAGTGGACGCTGGAGGAGAAGAGCGGGGATTCGTGGAAGCAGTTGGCGACGTTGGAATATGTGAGGACGGCGGAGTGAACGGTAAGGTTGTCGCGTGTCAGAGCGTTGGTTGATTTGGTTGCGATCACGCCGGGGTCCCTCCACTGCGCGAGCCGACGCGTTCGCTCGAAAGCGAACGCGGGCAAAAGACGTCGGCTCGCTTCGGTCGGGATGACAGGTTTGTAGATGGACGGGCACGGCATGCCGTGCCCCTACAGCCA
>JAFAZL010000740.1 GCA_019239815.1 Acidobacteriota bacterium | reverse complement strand
CGCGAGCGCCTTCGCCGAGCACCACGGTCTGTTCCGAGATGATGTTGCCCTTGACCTTGCCATCGATGCGGAACGTGCCCTTGAGCTGGAGGGTTCCCTCAAGAGTCACGCCTTGGTCGATAAAGCCGGTCCACTCTTCGGCACTGTTTCCGTTCGTTGAAGCGCTGGGCCACTTCCACGCCATGACTCGGCAACCCCCGTTGACCTTTCTACTTTATCTCCCCGCGGCGCGAAGTCAACGGATTGGGCGATTGTGGGTGTCGAAATAGACGACTGAACGGTCGGCCATATTCAGCCAGCGAAAATCCAAAACAAGATGACTAGCCGCCACGTGGTTCGAAAAAAAATCCCGGGACAGATGACGGGCGGAGACGAAGAACAATAACTACGGGGAGAGCTGCCAACAGTACAGCCGGAGAAGAGCCAAATTGTCGGCGGTCAACCGAACGCAGAGGGCGGCAAAGAGCGATTAAATCACCGCATCAGGCGGTCATAAATATTCATCAGCTGTGCGTCATCATAATATTCAAGGATCAGCTGTCCTGGCCGCATCCTCGTCTTTTGCCTGAGAAGTGCGCGCGTTCCGAGGTGCCGTTGCAGTTCTTCAAGGGCCGCCCGAATGTTGGCGTCCATGTGGAATTCTGCGGGAGCGCCGGTACCCCGCGATCGCCGCGAGGCGAGCCGTTCTATCTGTCGGACAGTCAGACCGCCGCGCGCAGCACGCTGAGCAAAGCGCATCCGCATCTTGGGATCCTGCACCGCCAGCAGCCCTCGGCCATGGCCGGCCGTGAGTTTGCCCTCCTCAATCCAGTCCTGAATCGTCGGCTCCAACTTGAGCAAACGAATCGCGTTCGCAACGGTGGCGCGATCTTTCCCCGTGCGTTCGGCAACCTGCTCTTGGGTCATCTGAAATTCGTCCATGAGCCGCTCAAAGGCACGCGCCGCCTCCATCGCGTTCAAATCCTCGCGCTGGATATTTTCGACCAGCGTCATCTCGAGCGCGAGTTCGTCCGGCACTTCCCGAACGATGACGGATACCTTATCCAGACCCGCGCGTTGCGAGGCCCGCCAGCGTCGTTCGCCCGCGATGAGTTGGTAACGCTTTCCAATCGAGCGTACGACGAGCGGTTGAATGATGCCGCTCGCCTTGATGGAGCGCGCTAGCTCGTCGAGAGCTTCTTCGCGGAAGCGCGTGCGCGGCTGAAACGGGCTCGGATCGATCAGATCGATGTCGATCTGAAGTGGCCCACCTGTCGGCGCGCCGTCACGTGCGGGGGCTACGGCAGCACCATTCGAAGTAACAGCGAAATTCTGGACTGGAGGCGGCTCGACCGGGGGAACCTGCGATTCAGGCTCCCGAATGAGCGCTCCGAGCCCCCTTCCCAGCGCGTTTCTCGTCATTGAGGATGACCTCCTGAGCAAGATTTGTGTAGCCCTCGGCCCCTTTGCTGTGAATGTCGTAGAAGATGATGGGCTTGCCGAAACTGGGCGCTTCCGCCAGGCGAACATTGCGCGGTATCAGCGATTGAAAGACTTGGGCGCCGAAAAAGCTGCGCAGATCGGTTGCGACCTGGCGAGAGAGCGTCGTCCGCTCGTCGTACATCGTCAGAAGAATGCCTTCGATCTCAAGTTTCGGGTTTAGAGTGCGCCGAATGCGCATCAACGTATCCAGAAGCTCGGAAACACCTTCCAAAGCCAGATATTCGCACTGAATCGGCACGCGAACAGCGCTGGCCGAGACCAGAGCATTCAGCGTAAGAAGGTCAAGAGCAGGCGGGCAATCGAGAATAATGAATCGATAGCGATCGCGGATCCCGTTCAGCAGGTTTTGCAGGCGATATTCGCGATTTTCGGCGTTTACGAGCTCGACTGCGGCTCCTGCGAGGTTTTTGTCGGCGGGCAACACATCGAGGCCTTCCACCTGGGACTTCTGCACAACTTTGTCGAAAGCTTCGTTCAAAATCAGGGTGTGATAGAGCGTATGGCGGGCGGGATCCTTCGTAAAACCGATAGCGGCGGTGGCATTGGCCTGGGAGTC
>JAFAZL010000598.1 GCA_019239815.1 Acidobacteriota bacterium | reverse complement strand
GCGGCGTTCCCGCCGGCGGCCGTGTTTCGCTGATGCTACCGACGTCGCGGGCATTTTTCGTTTTGTATGCCGGAATTCTTCTCGCCGGAGCGATTCCCGTTCCGATTTACCCGCCGTTCCGCGCCGATCGCATCGAAGAATACGCCGCGCGCCAATCCGCGATCCTCAACAACGCCGAAGTCTGCCTGCTGCTGACATTTCGCCGCGCCGAAGCCGTCGCGCGTTTGCTCGAGCCGCGCGTGAAGTCACTAATCGGCGTCGTCGACGCTGAAAGATTGCTCGAAGCCGCGGATAAAGCGCCGCCTCCCGCTCCGGGCGCTGCGCCTGCTCACGTTACCGGCACACGCGCGCGCCGTGCGAGCGACATCGCGCTGCTTCAATACACATCAGGCTCAACCGGCGATCCCAAGGGCGTGACACTCACTCACTCCAATTTGCTCGCCAACATGCGTGCCATCGGCACCGCAACTCAAATGAATGAAAGCGACGTCGGCGTAAGCTGGCTGCCGCTCTATCACGACATGGGATTGATCGGCGCTTGGCTGACCCTATTGTATTTCGGCGTGCCTCTCGTCGTGATGTCGCCGCTTTCATTTCTCACGCGTCCCGAACGCTGGCTCTGGGCGTTTCACAAACATCGCGGCACCGTCACCGCCGCGCCAAATTTCGCCTACGAACTTTGCGTCCGGAAAATCGCCGACAAAGATATTGAGGGAGTCGATTTGAGTTCCTGGCGCATCGCCATGAACGGCGCCGAGCCAGTGAACCCTGAAACAATGCAGCGCTTCACCGAACGCTTCTCGCGTTACGGCTTCCGCAACGAAACGCATTTGCCAGTGTATGGCCTCGCGGAATCCTCTTTGGCCGTCACGGTTCCCCCGTTGAATCGCGGACCGAAGATCGATCGCGTCGATCGCGAAACGTTCACGACGCAGGGGCGAGCAAATCCAGCGAACACCGACAACGCGACCGCGATTTCATTCGTCTCTTCGGGAGTCTCACTGCCTGAACACGAAATTTGTCTCGTCGATGCGCAAGGCAGCGAAGTTCCGGAGCGCACGGAAGGTTATCTCTGGTTCCGCGGACCATCAGCGACCACCGGCTACTATCACAATCCCGCCGCGACCGAAAAATTGTTGCCGCAGGGACTGGCAAAATCGCCCGATGAATTCGCATGGGTCGATTCCGGCGATCGCGCGTATCGCGCCGACGGCGAAATCTACATCACCGGCCGCGTCAAAGACATCATCATCAAGGCCGGCCGCAACATCTATCCACACGAAGTCGAAGAACTGGCCGCGCGCGTCGATGGAATTCGCAAAGGCTGCATCGTCGCTTTCGGATTGAAAGATGAAGCGTCAGGCACCGAAAAATTGGTCGTCGTTGCCGAAGTGCGCGATCGCGATCCAAAAAAGCTTGCGCCGATTTCGGCCGCCGTCACCGATCAAATCTCGCGCGGCCTCGGCCTCCCACCCGATCGCGTCGAACTCGTCCCGCCCGGCAGCATTCCCAAAACTTCGAGCGGAAAATTACGCCGGGAAGAAACGCGTCAACTCTTCAAAAAAGGGTCGCTTTCGCATGGCCGCCCGCCAGTCTGGGTCCAAATCGCCCGGCTCGGCGCCGGTGGCGCATTGCAGAGCTTGGGCCGCAATCTTGCCGCAGCGGCACGCCGCGTTTGGGAAATTGTCTATGGCATTTATTTCTGCAGCGTGTTTCTCGTTTGGATTATTCCGACGTGCGCGATCGTCAGCCTCATTAAGGATCAGCGAGCTGCGGGCCGCTTTACGTCAGCCGCGCTGAAGGTTTTGTTTGCAATGATGGGGTGCCGCGTCCGGGTCGTCGGCAAGGAATACATGGACACACCGGGCGCTAAAATTTACGCCGCCAATCACACAAGCTATTTCGATGTCCTGCCGCTCATGCTCGGGCTTGGCGTTCCGTATCGCTTCGTCGCGAAACTCGAAGTGCGGCACATGCCCTTCATCGGCACGTTCCTCAAACAAATGGGTCACGTCTGGTTCGATCGCACCAAAGGCGATGCGCGTTTGAAGCAGTCGGAACAAATCCTGCAACTGCTGCGGCAAGGCGAATCCGTTTTTATTTTTCCGGAAGGCACATTCACGAAAGAAGATGGCATCCGTCCGTTCCAGCTTGGCGCATTCAAAGCCGCCGTCAGCGCCAACGTGCCCATCATTCCTGTTTCGCTTGCGGGCACCCGGCAATTTCTGCGCGATGGCACATATCTTCCACGTCCCACAAGCGTGACGATCACGCTCTCGCCTCCGATCTATCCTCACGGAGCGGCTGCGCCAGCCAACAAGTCATCGACATCAAACGATCCTGGCGACTGGCACGACCTCATTCGCCTCCGCGACGAAACCCGCCGCGCTATCGCGCAACACGCCGGCGAACCGCTACTCTGAAATCGTGCACAACCCACGGACAACGTCGGGTTCGCGCAGCTCATGTAGGGGCGCAGCATGCTGCGCCCCAGCTTGCCCAGACGCCAAGACATCATCGGAATCTGGTTTCTCTTTGCAGCGGCGGGTTTACCGCGCCACCGCTCAACTTCACCGCGATCACCGTGTCATGTTGTAAATCACAGTGATGTACGTATCCACCTTCACCGGCTGCCCGTTCAACATCGTTGGCGTGTATCGCCACTGCTTCACCGCCTGCATTGCCGAGGCGAAAAACATCGGATCGCCGCTGACTGCCTCGAGGGACTGAATCGATCCGTCTTCGCCGATGATCGCATGCAGCTCGACTTTTCCCGATCTTCCGATCTGCTTCGCCAACACCGGATAAATCGGCTCGAAACGAGAGATCAATTTCGACGCGTCGATTTGTGACAGATGTACGACCTTTGGTGTCTTCGCTTGCGTCACCACGGGAGGCGGCGGCTGTGACGTTCCACGCGTACCGGCGAACGAAGTCGCGCCCAGCACGTTGATTCCCGCTCCTCGAAATGGATCATCATCGCTCGGCGGCTCAGGCGGCTGCGTGTCGTTGATGATTTGCTGAGGGATATGCGTCAGGTCATACCATCCCCTCGCCTTGGTTCGCGCGCGCTGCATAATCTGTGTGTTCACAACATGCACCGGTGTCGGTCGCGAGTAATACGGCGGCACAGGCACAACGTTCCACGCAATTGCCGCCGGCTTGCCAAGTATCGGCATCAGCAGAATCACTGCAAGCGCAATTGCCTGCAACGAAATTGAAATCGCCAGCGACCGCCGCCGAATTTTTCGCTGGCGCTTCAGTTGTTCCGGATCTCCATCGACCAAACATCCATTCAACAAATCCTGAGCCATCGCACACACCTCCACACAAGAATTCGCGAACCACTTTGGAAATTTGCGGCGCCGAGAGCCTGCTGGTTGCTTCGCAGGTCCCGGCGCCGCGCTCGCAGGGATGTGAGGTTTGCGCGCGTCCTCAGTTGTTTGGACACCGATTGCTACGCCAAGTTCCCAGCCCGATTCCGCCACACGAGCGAACGGAGTCGACAACCCACCGCAGCATCAACAAAACAGGAGATTTAGATAGTTGTATCAAAACGAAACCTTGCGGCATCTGATGGCGTGTGGACGAGGATCTGAAGGAGGCGACAACCATGGATCGGCGCAATATTGAAACAGTCGGCGTGCGCCGCACGGGTTGGGCCGCACTGGACCGCGATCCGCAGGAGGACCGAGTCGAATTCGTTTGTCCCCACTGCGGTACGCGTGGCCAGAAGAATGCCCGGCGCGAGCGGACGCAATATCATTTCACGGATGGTTTTTTGCAGGACTTACAAGGCGAAGTCACGCAGTGCCGCTCGTGCGGCCAGTCGCTGCGAGTCGTTCCGGTCGTAATGCTGCACGATCAGGACGAGACGCGGCGATTCGAAGCTGTGTTCTCACCAGACGAAATTCCAGTCAACAGCCACTGATCAAATTTTCGAAAATCTTCTTCGACTAAAACTTCGCAATCACGCAGCAAAAACGGGGCGCCAGGCGCCCCGTTTGTTTTTCTCACCGAATTGTTCGCTTCACTCAGCGAGGCTCGGACTTCCCTGAGCCTCTCGACTGAAGCGCGGCGCCCTAGTTAACGCTAGTAGCGATGGAAGCAGCCGAAGCGGTCATACCAGCCACGCTCGTATTCGCGCTCACGTTCGCGGCGCTCGTGGCGCTCATAGCGTTCATATCGCTCGTGCCGCCAATGCTCTGGTTCTGGGCGATAGTGATCGCGTCCTTCGTAGTAGCGTTCGACAGGCCGATGATAGTCGTCGTCCTGTGCAGCCTGCGCGCTCGACGCACCACCGAAAAATATGAATCCACCGAGTACCGCCGCAGACAACACAGCCTTTCCAAACGTCGCCTTCAATCCAGACTGGTGCCATTGCATGACGTCCTCCTCAACCGCCTCCCGGGGCTGTTTCGGGCTTTTGCTGGTAGTTATCAAACACGCCGTGGGTGGAGATGTTGTGCAACTCTGGAAAGCGCATGAACATTGGCGATTTCGAAGACTTCAAAAAAAACGCGGCGAATCGCTTCGCCGCGTCCGACTGCTCTCAAGATTTTATGAAGTCAAAACCGAGCTGCAACGTCAGGCTCGGAAATTATTGATGGCCGTGATCGTCATCCCAGTGGCGCTCCGACCGCCATTCGTGGCCTTCCACGTCCCACCACTTATGATCTTGCGCCCAGCAATATTCGCGCGCTTCCGACAATTCGTGCCGCGCATGCTCGGCTTGTTTGCTGTCCCAGCCGTGATGCTTGATGGCTTCATGAAGTTCGTGGTCGGCGTGTTCGGTGCGATGCTGGCACTCCGCTTCATTCGCTTTCACTCGGGGCGCCCCGGTGAAGAGCAGAAACCCGCCAAGAGCTAACAACGTAACGGCCAGTTTTCCGTATTCCAGAATCCCAGTTCGTCGCTCCAGTTCCATAGCAAACCCCCAAATCTGCAGAGTAACTAGGTGCGCTAGGAGGATAAGGTTCGGCGCTATCACCCGCCATACGGAAAGCCCCGGAATCGCATAGGAGAAAGTATGTAGGAAGCCTGAGGCCCGGCGAAAACAGCATCAAAAGACCGCGAAAAACTCGCACCGTCCGCTTCTAGAGATCCGAATCCAGCTCCATATGGTACTTCTCGAGCCCGGTCTTAATCCGGTCAAACGCCTCGTCCACCGTATCGGCAAACTGGAGCATCTTGTACTCGCTCGGGCTGATCATTCCCCAGCGCAAAATCGCGCGGAAATTCAGCACCTGATCCCAATATTTGCGCCCATAGATAAGGATCAGGCTGTGCTTTGGCAGCTTGCCCGTTTGCAGCAGCGTCAGCATTTCCCAAAACTCATCCATCGTTCCGAATCCGCCGGGAAAAACGATCAGCGCCTTGGCGATCTGCGCAAACCATAGCTTCCTCATGAAAAAGTAGTGAAAGTTGAGGCTTAGCTCCGGGCTGATATATGGATTGGCAAATTGCTCGTGCGGCAGCTCGATCGACAGACCGATCGATTTACCACCGGCCTCCATCGCGCCGCGATTCGCTGCTTCCATGATTCCTGGTCCGCCGCCCGAGCAAACGACAAAGCGTCGCGGCCTCTCGCCCAGCGTCATCGCCCACTTCGTGATGCGGTGCGACAGCTCCCTTGCCTGCTCGTAGTAGCGCGACATTTCCAGCGCGCTCCGCGCATCCCGCAACGGCTGCCGATACGCCGCTCGTTGTGCCGCCACGCGCTTCAGTGCCGCGCGGTTCTTCAATTTCCCCAGCCGCGCCAGCGCGCTCTCGCGTGATTCAATCCGCGCCGAACCAAACATGACGATCGTGTCGCCGATCCCTTCCTTTTTGAGCTGGATCAGTGGGTGCAAGTACTCCGTCAGGATGCGAATCGGCCGCGCCGCCGTACTATCCAGGAAATGCGGGTCTTTGTACGGCGCCAACGGCGCATGCATGGGCGTAAGTTTTGTTTTTTTGACCTTTGCCGGGCTGTCTTCTGATTTCGCGCGGGTTTTTCTTGATTTTGCTGTCGATTTCGATTTCGTCTGTCGTGCCGCCATCGGGCGCTCCGAAAAATGTCCGTTAACCATTTTAGAAACGGATACCCTCGGCGGCAACGCTTGTCGTCGGAATTGCGTCGAATTGGATACACTGTGCGCGGAGGTTTCGCCTCGCCATGAACCGCCTATCCGCCTCAAGGTTGCTTTTCGCTGCTTCCGCGGCGGCGTTTCTCGCATGTGCGCCTTCCCTTTTCGCGCAATCGACGTCCGGTCCGATCACGCCCCAACCCGGCTCCGCGATTCAGCAACCTCCTCGCGACGCCCAGAACGGAGCAAAGATCGGCGTCAGCGTCTCTCTCGTCTACACGCCCATCACCGTTCGCGATAACAAAGGCAACATGATCCACACGCTCGACGCAAAAGATTTTCTGATCACCGACAACGGCGTGCCGCAACGCATTTTGCACTTCGATATGGGCGGCGATCCTCTCTCCATCGTTGTACTCGTCGAAACGAGTTCGCGCGTCGCTGCATTTCTGCCGCAGATCAGCAAAGCAGGCATCCTCATCACCCAAACCGTCATGGGCGCCAACGGCGAAGCTGCGATCATCGGCTTCAATGATTCCGTCGATAAGCTCCGGGGCTTCACCCATAACGGCGACAAGATCGAGAACATCTTCGCGCATCTCCAACCCGGGACGTCCGGAGCGAAACTCTACGACGCGATGACCGCCGGAATCGAAATGTTGAGCAGCCAGCCGCAACCCACCTCCGATCAACCGGGCCGCCGCCGCGTGATGCTCGTCATTTCCGAAGCCACCGACGTCGGCAGCGGCACGCAATTCGGCGAAGTGCTCCGCCGGGCTCAGCTCGCCAACATCACGATTTATAGCGTCGGTCTTTCCACGACGCGCGCGCAACTACAGGCCGAGCCGCGCGATAACACACCGCAAGTCACGCCGCCCGGCACCTTCGGAGCCCCGCCAATGCCCGGCACCGTGCAAACTCCAGAAACCGACGCCGCGCGTCTCGGTAGCGGCGACATGGGTCAGGCCATCATCTGGGCCATCAAGCACGTAAAAGATAAAGTGATAGGCAACCCGCTCGAACTTGCCGCGGCCGGCACCGGCGGCGAACACATCGGCACTTTCAAAGACCGTTCGATCGAAACCGCGCTCGACCAGATCGGTGGCGAACTCCACTCGCAATACTCCGTCAGCTATGCGCCCACGGGCACCAATGCCAACGGCTACCACGAAATCAAAGTATCGCTCGCAAAATCAGCAACAAAAGGTGTAAAGGATTCGAAAGATTGGAAGGTTCGCAACCGCCCCGGCTACTACGTCGGCCCGCCGGAATCCTAAGCAGACTTACAAGGTTTCAGTTTGCAAACGCGATTCACTGCGGCCTAGATGATCTGCGTCCAGAATGTGGCGTCGCGATTCGTCAGGAGTGAGTCTTTGCGCGCGTTCCACCGAATAAAGTGCGGCGTCTGCGTATGAGCGCGATGCGCCTCCCGCGTTTCCCAGACTTCATGCAGCAAGAATGAACTCGGCGCATCGGCGCCGCGATGTAGATCGTAAGTAATGCACCCATCTTCGCGCCGCGTCGGTCCCACCAACGCGCGCAACTCCGCTTCGAGCAACGGCTCCTGCCCTTCACGGGCTTTCAGCAACACGACGAGTGTTACCGCCTCTTTCGGCAGCTTCCCATCTTTCGATTTACGCGCGGCGTTCCGACGAAGTCCGGCGGGGCGACTTCGACGCGGTCGGCTAGAAGGCCTGGTTGCACGTTTCGCCATAGGGCCGGGATTGTACCGCAATCGGCTAAAAACACCAGCCGCCCGCTTTCCAGACCCCGGTCACGTGTTTCTTACTGTTTTTCCGCCGGTTTTCTGCCAACGTTCAGGCTGTCCCAATTCATGATCGCATTCAGCACCAACGAATACGTCCCTCGCGTCTCCCCGCGATACACCGGATTGATCGAAAACAAAATCACATGCCCCGCCCCCGACGGCACGTCCACCACCGCCGGATGCTGCGCGATCTCATCTCCGCCCTCAAGCAAGCCCGACACCAGCAGATCCTTGCTATCCGCATACCGCAAAATCACGCGCGGCAAATCCGCTTCCGGAATCACCCGCGGATTGTTCATCTTCTGCTCGTCCGTCACTTCCGGAATCTCCCACGCCTCCGTCGACTTCTCTTCCGGCACTTCCGTCGCCGCCCGCCCCACCGCGAAATCCGGATCGTCAATCGTCCCGCGTCCCGTCGGCCGCTCTTTCGAATGACTCCCAAGCCGCCGCCGTCGCCGTTCTCCCGCGATCGCCGTCAGCGAAAAGATCGGCCCGTTGTCGCAGTAAACCGAAACCTTCTCGCTGTACCCATAAGCAATCGGACTCGCGCCATCCACCAGCCGCGCGCTCAGCACCGACCCGACGATATTCATCTTCTGCGCCTGGTTCAGCGTCACGCCATTTTCGAATCCGCTCCCGATCGCAAAACTCGACGTATCGGTCGCGGTCAGCAGCACGCCGCCCTTCGCCACAAATTCATGCAGTTTCGCCAGCCCATCCCACCCAAGCCCCGGCCGCATGTCGTCCGTCGAATCATTTTTGCCTACCAGGTTCGGCGTCTCCGCCGTGTTCTTCCACGGCAGCGGATTGCCCCACGACGTCGGCAACCCATTGATAATCGCCGACGCCGGCGCGTTGAATCCCACCGGCGGAAACAAAATCACGTCGTACTTCGCGCGCAGATCGTCGATCTTCGCAATCGCCTGCGTGCTCATGTAGTCGTACGGCACGCCAATATTGTCCAGCGCGAGTCGCCACCAGCCCTCAGTCTGCGTGCTCAGCCACGTATGCACAAACGCCACGCGCGCCGCGCGCAGCGGATGCGTCTTCACATCCGGCGCGCTCCCGAGCGCCACAACCTCAACCCCCGATTCGCCCGCCGCTTTGTCGAGATCGCCGCGCCCGACGCCCTTCACCAGCACCGTTCCGCGATTGAACTTCGTCCCGCCCGCCTCAAACGGCTCTTCCGCCGCCTCCATCGTCGCGTCTTTCAATTTGTAACGAAGCGTCGCCAGCGTCGGCTGCGCATTGTTGTTGATCGCAAACACCGTACCGTCGCCCTTCACTCCGCCCGGCACCTTCACGCTGCTCACATGCTCCATCGCCGCGCTCAACACTTTCGCGTCGGTCACGCGAACCACCTGCACGCCAAACAACTCACCAAACGTCCACGCAGTATCGTCATACGGCGTCTTCTGCGGATCGTCCGGACTCCAATACTGGTGATCCAGCAGCGCATCCGCTACGCGCGAATATGGCTGGTCCATGCGAATGATGTAGCTGCCCGCCGGAAATTCCCTCGTCGTCGGCTCGGTATCTTTCTTATCTTTGTCCGCTTCCTTCGCGCCGTGTCCTTTCTTCCCGTCTTCTTCTTTCTTCTTCGCTGGAAACGTCACGGTAAACGCCGACGTCGCCCGCGAAATCTCCACCTTCTGCTTGTCCATCACCTGAAGCAATTCCGCCTGTAGCTCCGACCGCGGATCATCGCCCGGCAAAACATACGCCGCCGGTCCTTCCGCATTCGGCTTCTCAATCGACCGCTTTGACTTCAGATAAAAATTCTTCAGAAACATCCGTTTGTTTTCGTTGAAGTAATGCAGCGAGGTCAGCAGTCCCGTCTCTTCATAATTATTGTTGTCGCGCTGCGACCACAGCGTCTTCGGCAGCGGCGGATTCTGCTTGTACCACGTCCGCGCATATTCTTCCGGCTCCAGCGTCCGCTCTTTCGTATCCGCCCCGCCGTTGCCGAAAGTTTCGTACAGCCGGCTGATCCCGTTATGCATCGCCGCGATGAACATCAAATACCCCGGGGACCACGTATCGAAATCACCGTGTGTGAAAACTCCCGGCATCCCAAACTTCGTCATGTCCGCCACGTTGCGCGCCCCGATCATCTGCCATTCGTCCGCCAGAATCGGATCGATCCACGCGTTATAGGGGCCATCGCCAATGGTATTGTCGTAAAGATATGGCACCGACTC
>JAFAZL010000444.1 GCA_019239815.1 Acidobacteriota bacterium | reverse complement strand
CACTGACCTTCACCGCAGTAGCCCTACTCCTCCTGGTCATCGGAGTCGCCGCCAACACCTTGCCGGCCTACCGCGCCACCCGCGTCGAACCAACCCAAACCCTCCGCGAGGAGTAATTCGCGCCAAGTCTATAGGGGCACAGCACGCCGTGCCCGTCTGTCGCAGTTTCTCGGGAAGCGTGTTTAACCCATCAAGCGCGCTTGCAGCAACGTCGTCATTCCGACCGAAGCAAGCCGGCGCCTTTCTCTTCGCGTTCGCTTCGTGCGAACGCGCCGGCTTGCGTAGTGGAGGAACCCCGGCTTGATCGATCCGTGCCGCGGATCACGATTGAACTCTCTCTTCGTCTGACGCCCCTCTACAGCTCCACTCTCAATTCGAACGCCTAAACTACCTCCTCTCAGGCCTCTATTAACGATTCGAACATCAAAATAATGTTTGACATTTGGTAACTATCGTGCTACCCTGCCTCGTGACAATCCAAATCCCCTTTTCGTCCACCAACAAGCGAATCCCAAGCGAAACTCGCGAGTCCGCAACTGATTCATCCGCCAAGACTTGCGCACTCTTTACAACTTCTCCCACTGCTGATTCGCGTAAACTCCTCAATCCAAATCATTTCCCCACTCTTGCAGAAAACATAGGGGGTATACCCCCTTTTCCACTTTCCAAATTCCTGCTCCGCTCGCCCCATTGCTCGCAGTCAGGTAGGCTTCCCCTATGCACCTCCTGAACGGCGAAATCCGGCTGGCGGCAACCGACGTGAGCAATCACCTCACGTGCCGCCACCTCACCGAACTCGAACTGTCCGCCGCTCACGGTGAGCGCGACGTCCCAAAATGGGAATCGCCCGACATGGCCGTCATCCGCGAACTCGGCCTCCGTCACGAAACCAAATATCTGAAGCTCCTCGCAGAACAAGTCGGCCCAGACAATCTCATCAATCTCAGCGGCATGGACGAAAAGCGCATCCTCGACGAAACCCGGCGCGCCATGGAAGCCGGAATCGAAGTCATTGCCCAAGGTGCACTCCTCCACCGGCGCTGGTTCGGCCGCCCCGACGTGCTACGCAAAATCAAAGGCAAGCCCAGTCGCTTCGGCGATTGGTCTTACGAGGCCTACGACTGCAAGCTCTCCAAAGAAACGAAAGCCACCACGATTCTCCAGCTTTCCTTCTACTCCGAACTTCTCGGTGAAATTCAGCGTCCACCAAACACGCCATCACCGGCGCTCGATCCAAAATCAAAATCGAGGTCCAGCAAAGCGCAAACCGCCTTCGACTTCGACGCCGTACAAGTCGTCGCCGTCGACTATCTTCCCGAATTTATGTGGGTCGTCCCTCCCGGCAAAGAAACTTCGCCCGAACAATATCGCGTCGCCGAATACGCCGCCTACTATCGCCACGTCAAAGAACGCCTCGAACGCGCCACGAACAACGGCCACGGCATCACTACGTATCCCGAGCCGTGCTTGCACTGCGACATCTGCCGCTGGTTCCGCGAATGCGAAAAGCGCCGCCGTGACGACGACCATCTTTCGCTCGTCGCCGGAATCCGCCGCCAGCATCGCGATCAACTCGAAGTTTGGGAAGTCACCACGGTCGAAAAACTCGCCGCAATGCAACATCCGCTGCCGCGCGAGAAAAAGCCCTTGCACGGCTCGCGAGAAAGCTACGACCGCGTCCGCGAGCAAGCGCGCGTCCAGGTCGCAGGCCGCACGCAAGAAAAACTCATCCACGAACCAATCCTGCCCATCGTTGAAAAAACCGGCTTCTGCAAATTGCCTGAACCCTCAGAAGGCGACGTGTTCGTCGATCTGGAAGGTGATCCCTTCGTCGGCGAAATCGGCCTGCAATATCTCTTCGGTGTCGCGGTGAAATCCGCCGACGGTCAATTGCGCTACGAAAAACGCTGGGCCGAAAATCCCGCCGAAGAAAAATCCGCCTTCGAGTGGTTCGTCGATCTCGTCACAGCTCGCCGCAAAGAATTTCCCGCGATACACGTCTACCATTTCGGCGGCTACGAACCCGGCGCGTTCAAACGCCTCATGGGCCTCTACGCCACACGCGAAGAAGAAATCGACAGCATGCTTCGCGCCGGCCTCTTCGTCGATCTCCACTCCGTTTTCAAGCAAGCTCTCCGCGCCGGCGTCGAAGAATATTCGCTCAAAAAGCTAGAACACTTTTGCGACTTCAAACGCACCGTTCCGCCTGATGAATCGCGCGCCGCCATGCGCTACATCGAGCACCGCCTCGAACTCGCATGGGACGAACCCGTCCCCGAAAAATTCATCACCGCGATGGAGGGCTACAACCGCGACGACTGCTTCGCCACCTCCGCCCTCCGCGACTGGCTCGAATCCGAACGCGCAAAACGCATCGCCGCAGGCGACAAAATCGATCGTCCGCCACTTGGCGACGGCGCCCCCACCGAAGAACTCGACGCCCGACAAAAGCGCGTCCAGGACTTGGTCGAGAAGCTGACCGCGAAATCGCTTGATCCTTTACTTGAAGCCGATGAGCAAAAAGCGATTTGGTTGCTGGCCCAGCTACTCGACTTTCACCGCAGAGAAAGCAAGGCTGGCTACTGGGAAGGATTTCGGCTCGCCGACCTCGACGACGATGCTCTGCTCGACGACCGCTCCGGTCTTGCAGGCTTAGAGTTCCTACAACGATTCGAGGGCGACGGTAAGAAGACTCCGATAGACCGCTATCACTTCGCTAAACAAGAGACTGACGCGCGAATCGAGAAAGAGCTGTGGTTCGGCCGCGATCGTGAAAAGTTCGGAACGGTCACTGCCATCGACTTTGCCTCGCGCACGATCGACGTAAAAAAGACCAAGAAGTCGACTGACGTTCATCCGCCTGCGGTATATGTCTGGAAAAAACCATATGGTCACGACGACCATGCGGACGCTCTACTACGACTCGGTGATCAGACACTGGAAATTGGTCTCAGCGGACTAGGAAACTGCCGGGCAGTGCGCGATTTGCTGTTACGAAGGGCACCGCGGCTGCTCGGTGGCGAAACACTCGTGCCACTGCCACTCGAAGAACCGAAGATCACTGCGTCCAGAATCGCAGGCGCACTAAACCACTCGGTATTTCCAATCCAAGGTCCTCCAGGAGTTGGAAAGACCACAACTGGCGCGCACATGATCTGCGATCTCATCAGGCAGGGAAAGAAAATCGGCGTTACAGCGCAAAGCCATCAGGTTATTCAAAACTTGCTTTCCAAAGTCGTCGACACCGCTAAGCTAAACGGCTTCGGTGAAGTTCGATGTTTACAAAAGCTCGCTAGTCGGGACGATCTGG
>JAFAZL010000319.1 GCA_019239815.1 Acidobacteriota bacterium | reverse complement strand
GCCTTGGCTCTTGAACAAGTCTGCGCAACGTTTCGCCTCTTCGTGTGTCTCGACCGCACCGTGCTTGCTCTGCTCCGGCCCAAGCACCACCACGTCGATTCCCGCCGACTGGAGCACCTGCATCATGTCTTCGCGTCCCGTCTTGGCGAGCTGGTCAGGGAAAAAGCCGCGGTTCCCGACGATCAACCCCATCGTCATCTTGCCGTTTGTCGTACTGGAAATGCCCATGGTCGGTGAGCCTCTATCGTGCGGAGTTCGCCCGGGATGGGCGGCGAAACGCAGGCATTCTAGCGTGAAGAGCGGCGCGCGAGCAAACGCTTACCCACAATGCCAACGCGGCTCCTCGCAAGCCAGCGTCCAGCCGGAATCAGCGTGACGGCGGCGGAGTCTTCGCGAGCTTCAGAATCAGCTCAGTTTCCTTCGTGTTGTATGGAGTTCCGTCGCCGCGGAAGATATCGTGAAACCACAGTGGCGGCTCGTCGGGATATTCCTTTTCCCAAGAGTCCCACGCAAAAATCGTGTTCGTTTTCCCGGCGACAAATCCCCAGTTGTATGCACCGACATCTTCGTTATGCAGCACCGGAAGAACCGTCTCAAAGGTGCTGCCATGCGGCCGCGCCATATATTCGGTGCAAATCACTGGCCGATGGAAATGTCGCAGCGACTGAATCTCCGCCGTCATCTTTTCCGGCGGATCGTAGTTGTGAAACGTAATCACATCCGAATTTTCGAGCTGCAATTTCTCCATCGCGCTTAATTTCGAGTCGTCACTGAAATCCAGCTTCTTCCACACACCGCTGGTCAGCGGTTGCGACGGTTTCGCGCTGCGCGCCCAAACCCAAACCTTCGCGAGCAATTGCTCCGCGACCTGCGCCTTGTTCGGCAACTCCGTTGATTTGTACTGCCCGTTTTCATTGTCCGGCTCGTTCATCAAATCCCAGATCACCACGCGGCGATCGTCGCCGAATCGACCAACCACCGCCTTGATGTACGGCTCGACTTCCGTCGACCAACTCTCCGGATTCTTCAGAATCGCCGCCCCAGGCGCTTGCACCCAACCCGAATTGTGTACGTGCGGCTTCGGCGCGCGCTGCTTGCCGATTTGCGGATTCGGATCCCATACCGAATCGAGCAGCACAAACATGATGCGAATGTGATGTTTGTGCGCGACGGCTAGGAATTTGTCCATGCGATCCAGAAAACCGGCTGGATCCTGCTTCCATGCCAGGTTGTGCAGAAACACGCGCATCGTGTTCATGCCGATGTTCTGCGCCCATCCGAGTTCGCGATCGATCGTCGGCAAATCGAACGTATCCGCCTGCCACATCTCCAGCTCGTTGATCGCCGTCGATGGAATGAAATTGCTGCCGACGAGCCAAGGCTGCGACTCATACCAATGGTTGGCGCGTTTCACGGACCAGCGATCTTTCGCCGCATATTCCGCAGAAGTGGCAAAGGGCAGAGCAATGAGGTAAAGAAAAATCAGGCCAGCAGCAAGCGATCGAAATCGCATTTCCAAGCTCCTTGGGTTGCGCCGGTGGAGGCAAAACGCGGCCTCGCGCGAGCGTTTGGTCACGCAAGTTTCAGTTGAAGCAACGTAACAGACGCCGCCGGAAAAGTGAATTTGACTGTGCGGCCAGAGGGTGACCAGGATTCCGTCCGCGGCTTCACCGCGTCGGAGTGATCGAATGTGTTGTGTGCATGAATATCCTGCGTCGCAAGAACGGTCGCCTGCCCCGACGCCGCCTCGGCGCCAAGAAGATGAATTTCGGCTTCGCGCGGCTGAGAAACGTCCGGATTCACAACGCTGATCGTTAAATTCTTATCGCGCAGCGACGCCGCTCCTCGCAATCCCCAGAATGTCGCGGGCTGGCCGTCACGATCGTAAGTAATGTCGGGACTGAGAAATTCCGCACGGAGCGCCTGCGCGCCTTGATGCGCCGCGTACATCTGAAAAACGTGATACACCGGCGTCGTCAGGAATTTGTCGCCATCAGCGAGAAACAAGCTGTTGAGACAATTGATGAGCTGCGCGC
>JAFAZL010000184.1 GCA_019239815.1 Acidobacteriota bacterium | reverse complement strand
ACAGATCGTGCGCGTGATCGAAGAGGCGCGGAAGCATAAGGCCGCGATTCTGGGAATTCCGGCGATGGACACGGTGAAGGAAGTAAAGCGCGCGAGTCTGCCGGAGGACGTGGCGTTGATTACGGCAACGATTCCGCGCGAGCGCGTGGTGCTGGCGCAGACGCCGCAGGTTTTTACGACGAAATTGCTGAAGGAAGCGTTTGCGAGGGCGGAGGCAGATGGAGTGAGCGCGTCGGACGAAGCGGGGTTGGTGGAGCGGCTCGGGCAGGAAGTTTTTGTGGTGCTGGGATCGGAGCGGAACATCAAGATTACGAAGCCGGCGGATATGGAGTTGGCGAAGTTTTATCTGGAGCGGGAACAGGCAGCGGGTTCGGCGAGCGGGAAGGGGCACGCGGCGAAATGAGCGTGCGCTGCGGGATTGGGTACGACCTGCATCGACTGGCGGAAGGGCGAAAGTTGATGATCGGCGGCGTCGAGGTGCCGTTCGACAAAGGGCCGGTCGGGCATTCAGATGGAGATGTGCTGGCGCACGCGTTGTGCGATGCGTTGCTGGGTGCGGCGGGGCTTGGGGACATCGGGAAGCATTTTCCAGATACGGATCCTCGATGGAAGAACGCGGACAGTTTGAAATTTTTGGAGCATGCGCGGGGGCTGCTGGATGGCGCAGGGTTTGCGATTGAGTGGGTGGATGCTGTGGTGATTCTGGAGCGGCCGAAGTTGGGACCGCATTTTCCGAAGATGAGAGAGGCGCTGGGGAAGGCGCTGGGCGTTCCTGCTGCCAAGATTCACTTGAAAGCGAAGACAAACGAGGGTGTGGATGCGGTTGGACGCGGCGAGGCGATCGCGTGCCATGTGGCGGCTACGTTGAGTGGCCGAGCTTAGCTGCAGTTGGTTGAGCCTGCTGTAGAATCTTTCCGATGAGCGCGGGCGAAATTCCTGGAGAAAATCAGGCAGTCGCGTTGAATCCGTTTTCCATGGCGGATATTGCCGAAGTGTTGGCGTCGCGCGGGTGGGATGTGTGTGAGGAGCGCGGCGACGACGGAGCACGGCGAGTGTGGTGCGAGCGCGCGGCGTTTCTGTTGGGGCCGCAGGTTGCGGATCGCGACGGGCTGGCGGATTTGCTGCGGCTGGTTTTTGAGTATGACGCGGTCCGCGTGCTGGATGATGTTGAAGCGCACAACGTGATGACACGGTATGCGGCGCGCGATGTGGTTCGAATGCTGGCGCGGCTCGTGTTGGATGGAGGGGCTTGCACGCCGGAACGGTTCAGCGAAATTGTAACGACGATGAAGGCGGAGTTGGATATTCGCGGGCGGGAATTGTTTCATCCGCTCCGATTGGCGCTGGCGGGAAGATCGGGTGAGGGAGAATTGGATCGCGTGATTTTGTTGGTGGATGCGGCGGCGGAGGCGGGATTTGCGGTGAAGACGGTGAGGGAGCGGATGGTGGAGTTTTGCTCGGTGATGGAATAGCGAGGAATGTCGTTGAGTCTTGGGGTAGGACTGGACGTTGAGGTCCTTCGCCGACCTGCGGTCGGCTCAGGATGACAGATCAGACTTGATGGAGTGGGTGTGGATCGGTTGACGGGAATACATGCGGTGCGGGAGGCGTTGGAGGCAGGGCGGGCGTTTGACCGCATCGTGATCGCGCGCGGGCGGCAGGATTCGCGTGTGGAAGAGATTGTGCAGCTGGCGAGGGCGCGAAATATTCCGGTGCGGTTTGAAGATCGGTCGCAGATTGACCGGTTGGCGGATTCGAAGGATCACCAAGGGATTGTCGGGCTGGTGGCGGCGCGGGCGGCGGGAACGATTGAGGAAATTATCGAGGCCGCGAACGCGGGCGCCGCGCGCGGCGAGAAGGGCTTGGTTGTTTTATTGGATGGCGTGGAAGATCCGCACAATCTGGGCGCGATCGTTCGAACGTCGCTGGCGGCCGGTGCGCATGGCGTGGTAATTCCGGAGAGGCGGGCGGCGGGATTGACGGACACGGTGGCGCGAGCTTCGGCGGGAGCGCTGTCCCATCTGCCGGTGGCGAAGGTGACGAATCTTGCGCGGACGATGGAAGAGTTGAAAGAGGCGGGATTTTGGCTGGTGGGACTGGATGAAGAGGGCGATCGCGAGTACACCGAGGTGGATTTTACATCGCCGGTGGGCATTGTGATGGGCGGCGAGGGCAAGGGATTGCACGAGTTGACGAGGAAGCGGTGCGATTTTGTCGTGTCGCTGCCGACGGTGGGGCCGGTGAAGTCGCTGAATGTTTCGGTGGCGGCAGGCGTGGTGTTGTTTGAGGTGGTGAGACAGAGGAAGGCGAAAGGGAAGGACGCGAAGAAGTAGTGTCCCTTCGCCCGGAATGACAGGTTTCTATTTGAGAGCGGGGTTGTGCGCGTCGCTGAGAGTAGAAGTAGGGTTTAACGCTGAGATCCTTCGGCGCGTTTCGCGCGCCTCAGGATGACAACGGTGTGGCGGAAGGTTGGTTGGTCGAACGAGCGCCACTCAGTTCGAGGGACGAGCTATTTGTCGTATTGGATCAGGGAGAAGACGTCAAAGTCGGGAAGTTTTTTGCGGCCGCTGAGGAAGGTGAGTTCGACGGCGAAGGCGAGGCCTTCGACTTTGCCGCCGAGTTCCAGGACGAGTTTTGCGGCGGCCGCGGCGGTGCCGCCGGTGGCGAGCAAGTCGTCGCAGATGATGACGCGGTCGCCGGGCTTGATGGCGTCTTCGTGGACTTCGATCGAATCAGTGCCGTACTCGAGCGCGTAGGAGACGGAGCGCGTTTTGGCGGGAAGTTTTTTGGGCTTTCGAATTGGGACGAAACCGGCCCCGAGTCGGTAGGCGAGCGCTGGTGCGAAGATGAAGCCGCGGGCTTCGATGCCGGTGACGACGTCGATCTTGTGCCCGTTGTAGTGCGCGCAAAGCTGGTCGATCAGATTGTGGAAGCCTTGCTTGTCCTTGAGAACGGTGGTGAGGTCGTAGAACAGAATTCCTGGCTTCGGATAATCGGGTACTTCACGGATCAAACTTTTTAGATCGTCCATCCTTGCGGGCTCCTGTGAAATTCAGAGGGTGTGAGCTGTGACGAAACCGAATGCGTGTTCAGATTCAATTTCCGCGGCTTGTTCGGCGACGGACCTGACGACAGAAAGGCGCGGACCTTTTTCGAGGCGCGCTCGAAATTGCGCGAGCTGTTCGGGCGTGCCGATGGCGTAGGCTTCGACGCGGCCGTCACGCAGATTGCGAACGTAGCCGCTGAGGCCGAGGCGTTCGGCTTCGGCCTGCGCGAAGAAACGGAAGCCGACTCCTTGCACGAGACCTGTGACGAAGAAACGGGATGCTTTTTTTGCGTTGTCCACAAGCTTTGAAATTGTAGCGAAAGCGCGGAGGGAAGTCAGGCGGAGGCGAGAAAGGGTTCCGTGGAGTAAGCTGTGGGCTCGAGAGAGAGGCTGCGTCGAGAGGCAAAGTTGCGCGGGAAGACCTGAGCGCATCTCACTGAATATGAAAGCTGGGTTGAAAGTCGGATTGCTGGCGTGCGCGGCACTGTTGCTGTGGGGCAATGGAGCGGCGCGGGCGCAGGAAGAGCGGCCGATGACGCCGCCTCCGGAACACGATGTGAAGCGGCTGGGGAATACGCCGGAGGCTCCGGAGCCGCCGTCGCTGCCGCCGGATGAAATCATTCGAAAATTTGTGGCGAAGGAAGATCAGTTTGCGTCGGTGCGGCCGACGTTTGTGGCGAAAAAGACGATTCGAATCGATGAGTACGATCGAAACGGAACCATCATGGGACAGTATTTGCAGGTGTCGGAAGTGACGCGGATGCCGGACGGGCGCGTCGTGAACAAAGTGCTTGAGCATCCGCAATCGACGCTACATGTTTTTGCGCTCGAGCCGGAAGATGTGAAGGAACTGGAGCGGATTCCGCAATTTCCGATCAATTCGTCGCAGCTCGCAAAATACGATTTGAAATATATCGGGACTGAGAAGGTCGACGAGCTCGACACGTATATTTTTAAAGTGACGCCGAAGGTTGTGGATCGCAAGAGCGCGTATCTAGACGGGATCATTTGGGTGGATCAGCAATATCTGGAAGTCGTGAAGACGTATGGGCGATGGGTGAATGAATTGGGGGATGTGAAATTTGCGAAGATGCCATTCACTACGTTTGAGACGTATCGGGAAAATGTGGACGGGAAATATTGGTTTCCGAATTATGAGCGGTCAGACGAAACGGTGCACGTGAAAGAAGGCGATTTTCCGGTGCGGCTGGTGATCAAGTGGACGGATTTTAAGCCGCTGGCGGCTGCGGTTTCGGATACGACGCCTGCGCCGGCCGCGAGTTCGGCGCCATCGAGTTCGGCACCAACGCAGCCAACTCCGCAATCTGCGCCGCAGTCGCAGCCTCAACTTACGCCGCCACCGCAGCGGTGAGTTTTTTCCTCACGATTGTTTTTCTAAAGACTTGAGGGTTGCTGGAAGTTCCTTCAGCGAATTCAGCAGAAATTCTGGATTTGCGGCGCGGAGGCCTGCCTCGGTGGGGAAGCGGCCGATGACGGCGATGGCGCGAACTCCTGCGCGCTCTGACATTTCCAGGTCATGCGGGGAGTCGCCGACGTAGACGCAGGCGCTGGGCTTGAGGCACATCTGTTTGAGGGCGAGGCGCAACGGCGCCGGATGCGGCTTTTTCTCCGGAGTGTCACCGGAGCAGACGCGCGTGGCGAAAACGCGGGTCAGGCCGAAGTAGCGGAGCTGGCGCAGGACGCGGGCGCGATCACCGCTCGTGACGAGGCCGACGTGATAGCGGCGAGTGACCCAGGAGAGCACGCTGCGGGCGCTTGAGACGAGCTTCGGTTCGTGGTGAGCGTAATTTTTGGCCCAGAGTTTGTCGGCGAGATCCCATTTCAAACGGGGGATTTTGGCGGCGCGATAGACACGATGCCAGTTGGGCGTGTAGTGAATGGCTAATTCTTTCAATCCCCAGGGGATGCCGAGTTCGCGGAACATCGCGAGGTAGGCGGAAGAATCGGCGTCGAACGAGTCAAGGAGCGTGCCGTCCCAGTCAAATAGAACAGCTTGAAGTTGACGGACTGATCGCGGGGGCATCGAAGGAGATTAGCGCGAAACCTGGCCCGGAACGAAACGGCGGTCGGTTGGGCTTGAATCGCAAAAGCGGCGCCGAGGCACCGCAGTCCAAGGCTAACTCATGAACCGAGTGGGGACGCGGTCGTCGCGATCGAATGCGACGTCTTCGAAAAGGGCGGCGACGCCGTACCACCCCGGAGTTGCGGCGGGTTCGAGGCGTTTCACACGGGCGGCGGTCGCGACGACCACATTGCCGCGGCCCATCGGGCGGCTCACGAGAATAATTTCGATTTCGATCTTCGTGCCCGCGGCTAAGTGCTTGGGGCAGAGGAAGAAGACTCCGCTGGAGCTGATGTCGCGTGTGACTAAGGTGATCGGGAATCGTTCTTGAACCTCGTTGACGCTGCGAAGCCGCAGCGGCAGGCGCAACGTTGCGCGTGGATATTCGCGGTGTTCGGGGTGGACGCCAACGGCGTGAGTCGGGACGCGTACGAACTGTCGAGTCTTGGTCTCGCTCAGGAGAGGCATGACACGAAGCGAAGGGCGCCGCTCAGATGTCGCGGCTGGAGCTAGCGGAGCGGGAGCGGCGACGGCGAGCGTCGCGCGGACCTCCGGTATGGAGTCGATGGCAGTGGAGTCAAGAATTAACGCGAGGCTCGTGGACCTCATGATCGCCCCTCAGCGATACCGATTCTAATCCGACTTACCCACCCAGCTATCAATTTGCGCCCTTGATTCTAGTACCGACCAGGCAAGCCCCCAACATGTAAAAGTTGGGTCGCTAAGATGTCATTGAAGGAGGTGCAGCGTCAACCTGTGGAAAACGCCCCAAGTGTCCTAAGATCAAACGGATGGTTATGGTACGGGGAGGCGGAGGTTGGAAATCGGAAAATGGAAATTGGAAGATAGAAAGGGGTCTATTGGGCGGCGAACAACCGTCGGAAATTCGACCACGATTAGCGGATAGATTTCGCCTCCGCTGCCCAACAGAATGTGGTTGCGGGGAATCCACTCCAAAATGGTGCTGTATCTCCCGCCGTGTCGAATCTACATTTGTGTGAACTGTCGACGTTCGGTAACGTCGGCTCAACGGTCCAATGTCGGCAACGGAACCCCAATCTGTTAGTAGCTTCAAGGTAATCTCTTCCACGCACGACCCGCACGCATCGTCAAATCCGACGATTCTCTTCGCGGCTTTTGCGGCGGTTTACCTGATCTGGGGATCGACGTTTCTCGCAATTCGAATTGGCGATGAATCCTTTCCACCATTGCTCGTAGCCGGAATCCGGCATTTCACGTTTGGTCTGATTGCATTTCCGATTCTGTTGTGGAAGACGAAGGCCAGACCTACGTGGGCAGAGTGGAGAAGCACGATCGTAACCGGGTTCCTCTTGCTGGCGGTCGGGAACGGGGGAGTCTGCCTGGCGGAAGAGCGCGTCCCGTCAGGAATCGCAGCGTTACTGGTCGCGACGGTGTCGTTGTGGATGGTTCTCATCGACTGGCTGAGGCCTGGCGGAACACGGCCGGTGCCGCGCGTCATCGTTGGGCTTGTCCTCGGATTCGCTGGACTCGCGCTGCTTGTCGGCCCGAAGGATCTCGGCGGGTCGGGACGAATCGACCCCATCGGTGCTGCGATTCTCGGGGTTGGCTCGTTCGCCTGGGCGTGCGGCTCCATCTATGCGAAACACGGGCGGATGCCGAGTTCTCCTTTGCTGGGCTCGGCGATGCAAAGCCTGACCGGCGGAGCGATTCTGTGGATTCTCGGCGGCGTGACGGGCGAGATTGGTGCGCTTCACCTTTCGGCGGTGACGACACGTTCCTGGATCGCGGTCACCTATCTGGTTTGTTTTGGGTCGATGATTGGTTTTTCGTCATATCTGTACATCCTGAAACACAGCACGGCCACGCGCGTGGCGACGTATGCGTTTGTGAATCCGGTGGTCGCGCTCTTTCTGGGGTGGCTCTTCGTGCATGAATCGATCACTCTGCGAACGATTCTGGCCGGGGTCGTGATCCTGGCAGCGGTGCTCCTGGTCATCACCGCGCCACACCGCGGTTCCTCGAAAGCGCCCACTGCGTCGCGCGCCGATACGATCGAAGCTACGGAAGATCCTGCTTTCTGACGTATTCTCGACGCCAAAACATCGATCACCCCTCGGCATCGAATCACTTTGATGCCCCTTTACGGATAGATTTGAATTTTGCGATGCGCTATTTTGGCGACGTGATGAGACACCAAAGCAATATGCAACCAACGGCAGGAATTACCGGGAGCGCGGCGGAGCGCCTCTGGAGAGCGACGATATCGCGCGATCACCGGGCCGACGGAACTTTCGTTCTTGGAG
>JAFAZL010000143.1 GCA_019239815.1 Acidobacteriota bacterium | reverse complement strand
ATGTATCACCCGCTTCTCTCCCAAAGGGTAGTTGACCCGACACGTCCCGAGTTTTCCAGGATGACGGTCCACCAGGAAGACGACGATTCAAGAACACCGGCGGATAGATCGCCGCTGACGGCCAAGGGTTTACGCATTGTGTCCGAGCGGTCGGCAAACCGGAACTTGCTGGCAACTAATTCTCCCCCTGAGTTCGTTCGGTAAAAACGCCCCTAGGCCCGATTCCGACCCTTCGTTCCCGCACGCCATCACAAACCCGCAGAATCTTCCATCCCACTCGGAATCAGCCGCTTGCACCGCTTCCGCTCGTTCCCCCGCACTTCCTACCCGCCACAATTCCCCCAAAGCCGCCATGCACGACTTCGTCATCGACGACCTCCCGCCCGATCACCGGCCCGACCGCTCCGGTCCCACAGGCCCGCGCACCCCGGACGGCAAAGCCAAATCCAGTCTCAACGCACTCAAACACGGCTGCCGCTCCGAAAAAACCATCCTGCCCCACGAAGATCCCGCCGCATTCGAAGCCACCGTCCAGGCCTGGTTCGACCAATACCACCCTGACACCCAAACCGCCCTCACCCTGGTCGAACAGCTCGCCCACGCCCACTGGAAACTCCAGCGCAATCAGAAACGCCTCGACGAAATCGAATGGCAACTCCCCGCCAGCGCCCACCTCTGGACCGAAGACCACCAGAAACGCTTCGCCACCTTCACCCGCTACGTCACCACCGCCGAGCGCTCCTTCCTGCGCTACTACAAAGAAGTCGAAGCGCATTACCGCCGCATCCACAACGACCGCCAGGCGCGCGAGCTCGCTTTCGCCAAACTCGCCACCATCGAATTCAAACGTCTCGACAAAGCCGACGCCGCCTCACTCAAAGAAGCGCACTTCGATCAGATCGTAGAGGTCGAAGTCGCCGATAACGTCGCCACTACCTCTCTGCATCCAACTAACGAGGAACTGCTCGCCTTTGCCGCCAAGCGCCCTGCCCCGCCCATCTACATCGCGCGCTGGCTGACGTTCACCGACGGCATCGTACCGGGCGAATATGCCTGGACGCGCACGGCTCCCGCACGCGACGGCGGTTACCCACAAGCTTTGCAGCGCGTCATCTGGCCCCATTGGCTCGACCTCATCGAGCGCGAAAAAAGCAACCGCACCGGCCACATCGGCCCGCTCTTTTCGCCCCAGTGAGCCGATCTGAAGCGTAAGCAATCTCTCCGCCCAAATCCGAGCGGGAAGCGTCGCGACCCGTGAAGCGCTAACCCCCAAACGGCTATGGGCAAACATCGAACCATACTCGCAGCCCGTGCTACGCTGAGGGTTCTTGCCTGAATGACTACAGCCGCCGGCCTGAAGAGGACTCCGCTATTTGAAGTCCACTCCTCTTCCAACGCAAAGATGGTCGATTTCGGCGGCTGGAACATGCCGGTGCAATATTCAAGCATTTTGGAAGAACATAATGCGGTGCGGACGGCGGTGGGAGTATTCGACGTCAGCCATATGGGCGAGATTGAGATTCATGGCCCTCAAGCGGCGCAGCTGACGGATTACGTCTCAACCAACAATGCCGCGAAGCTGAAGCTCGGTCAGGCCCACTACTCCGCGTTGCTCTACGAGCATGGCGGATTTGTGGACGACATCTTAGTTCATAAGATCTCGGACAATCACTTCTTCTTGTGCGTGAATTCGTCGAATCAGGAGAAAGATTTCGAGCACATCCGATCGCACAACCGATTCGATGCGCAAGTGGACTTTACCAGCGATCACTATGCGCAGCTAGCGATCCAGGGGCCAAGAGCATTGGCCACTCTCCAGAAGCTGACCGAAACCCGGCTTGGCGACATTAAATACTATTGGTTTACCGACGGCATTGTTGCGGGAGTTCCCGCGCGCATCGCTCATACCGGCTACACAGGTGAAGATGGCTTCGAGGTTTATATTTCGCCTGACTCCTCACAGCGAGTCTGGAACAAAGTTCTGGAGGCAGGCGCGGAATTCGGCATCAAGCCCTGCGGCCTAGGCGCGCGCAACACGCTTCGGCTCGAAGCCAAAATGGCGCTCTACGGTCACGAGTTGACCGCTTCCATCAACCCGTTTGAGGCTGACTTGGCTTGGATCGTCAAAATGGATAAGGGCGATTTCGTCGCCCGGCGAGCGCTCGAAACGGCCGGGGAGGAAGGACTCAAGCGAAAGCTCGTGGGCTTTGAAATGAAGGGCCGCGGCATCGGCCGGGATGGTTACGAGGTTTGGATCGACAATACGCCGGCTGGATGGGTGACTAGCGGCGGACCTTCTCCAACATTGAACAAGAACATCGGGCTTTGCTACTTGCCGATGGATAAGGCGGTCCCCGGCGTCTCGATTCAGGTCCTCATTCGAAATTCTCCCGTCGAAGCGGTGACCGTCCCGACGCCGTTCTACAAGAGGCCAAAATCATGAGCTATCCCGAGACTTACAAATACACGAAAGAGCATGAATGGGTGCACGTCGATGGGTCTACAGCGACCGTTGGCATCACTGATTATGCGCAGCATGAGCTCGGCGACATCGTGTTTGTCGAGTTGTCGAAGCCCGGCTCTAAGGTCGCTAAAGGCGATACCTTTGGTTCGGTTGAATCGGTGAAAGCTGTTTCGGACATCTACTCACCCGTATCCGGCGAGGTGACAGCCGTAAACGAATTGCTTTCCACCGCTCCCGAAAAGTTGAATGAAGATCCGCAGGGTGAAGCATGGTTAATCAAAATGACGCTTTCCAGTCCAGGCGAAGTCGACGGGCTGTTATCCGCTGCCGATTATGAAAAATACGTCCGTGGCCAATAGCTCTCG
>JAFAZL010000982.1 GCA_019239815.1 Acidobacteriota bacterium | reverse complement strand
GACCATTTTTTGCGTGAGATCGATCAGAACATCGAGAATTCTGAAATTGCGCTCTTCGAGCGCCATCTGGAATGACTGCATGTAGAGCCAGTCGCCGGCGAGGACGCTGCGATGATTACCCCAACGCGAATTTGCTGAAGGGCGACCGCGGCGCGTGTCGGCGCTGTCGATCACGTCGTCGTGAATCAGAGTCGCGCTATGAAGGAGTTCAACGACTGCGGCAAGCTTGATCGCGGAAGGGCCGCGATGACCGGCGTAACGCGCGGACAACAGAAGCAGCGCTGGGCGAAGGCGCTTCCCTCCTCCGCCGAGGAGGTAGCTGGTGATTTCGGAAACCGGCAGAAAAGCAGTCGCGGTTTGTCGCGTCAGTTCTTCTTCCACAAGGACGAGATCGTCTCGAACGAGATCGAAAATCTCCCTGGCTGTGAGCAGCGCGATGGCTTTCCTCCCTGCCTGCATAAACCTTTCAGTCGCAAACGTCCGTCGCGAACATCGCGCGCAAAATCGGCGCGAAAGTAGACCGCACAGTATCCTGTGCGCTTACGAAACCGTCAATCGAAATCACCTGTCAAATCACCCTGGCGGCTGCGAACGCATGAGGCGAGGCCTCCGTCAAGGCCCACTGCACGCTGGTCACGAAGCGTTGCTCAGCTTCGATTCCAGCTTGAAGAAGCGACGAAAATTTGCAGCGGTTGCGGTGGCCACTTCTTCTGCGCCCAAGTTTCTCACAGATGCAATCGCCTTCGCTACTTCCGCGACGTAAGCGGGTTCGTTGCGCTTGCCACGGTGCGTCTGGGGCGCAAGGAACGGAGAGTCCGTTTCGATCAGAATTTTCTCGAGCGGCAGAGCTTTCGCAACGTCGCGAATATTCGCCGCTTTTGGATAGGTTGAATTGCCCGCAAACGAGATCATGAAGCCCATGTCGAGGCCGCGCCGGGCGTCTTCGAGCGTGCTGGTGAAGCAGTGAAGGATGCCGCCGAGACCGGTCGGTTTCCAAGCGTCTTCGAGGACGTTGAGTGTGTCGGGCCATGCGTCGCGGCAGTGGATGATGATGGGGAGCTTGGCTTGATGAGCGAGGGCCATCTGGTCGCGGAAGACGCGATCTTGCACATCGCGTGGCGAGTGGTCGTAGAAATAGTCGAGGCCGATTTCGCCCCAGGCGATCACCTTTGGATGGTTCGCGAGTTCTGCGAGCGTATCGAGGTGTTGCTGCGTGACCTCTTTCGCTTCGTGAGGGTGGATGCCGATGCTGGCATAGATCCAGTCGTACTTGTCGGCGTATTCGATCGCGGCGTCGAGTTTTTCGGGGCCTGGCCCCGTGCCGATGGCGAGAATGTGTTCGACGCCGGCGGCCCGGGCGCGATCGAACATGGCGTCGCGGTCGTCCGCGAATTGCGGATAGTCGATGTGTGCGTGCGAATCGATCAGTTGCATATCTCTTTTGGCTTAGCTGAGATTTTGTAGGGGCGCAGCACGCTGCGCCCCAGTTACCGAGAGCTCAGCGTCTTGGCACCGTCCGGGTTTTCTTTGTCCATTTCCCACTTCAACGCATTTTCAATGATGTATTGCGTCGTATCGTCAAACTCTTTGCCAGATCGAATTGTTCGCTCGAAATAATTTCGTTCCCATAGGTCCGTAGTCATTCGCAACCTCTCGCGCACTCGCTTTGTGACGGCGGATTTGAAAGATCGAACGACTGCCGAAAGAGACGCCGGTGGCACGCTATCCGGGCCGAAGTCGCGACGAGACGTGTCGGGTTTCGACGGACGTGCGACGAGAGGAGCCAACTGCAGGAGGCCATGGATGTGGTTTGGCATCACTACGAAAGCATGAAGGACGATTTGCGGGTAGTGGAGCGAGATTTCGGACCAGCAAGCTTGCGTTATTTCTCCGACCGGCGTTAGTTCAACTTTTGCATTGACGACTCGGGCTAGCGTTGGTAGCCGATCGTAGGTGCAGATGGTGACGAAGTACATGCCAGCGGCAGTGTAGTCGCGATACGGCAGGCGCAGGGATTTGTGGCCAGGGTGGAGATTGGGGTTGAGGACCATACTCATTACACCTTGCGGACATGGGGCGCAGCGTGCTGCGCCCCTACATGATCGTGGCAAGTCGGATCGAACTCGGCACACCGAAACAATTATTTGAGGCGGGCGCCGATTTCGACGTCTTCGTGGAAGCCGGCGAGGACGGGGCGGCCTTCGGGGCCGATGCTGGCGGCGACGATCATGCCGTTGGATTCGACGCCGCGGAGTTTGCGTGGCGCGAGATTGGTAACCACGACGACTTTGCGGTCGATCAATTTTTCGGGCTCGTAGAATTGGGCGATGCCGGCGCAGATCTGGCGAATTTCTGTGCCGATATCGACGGTGAGTTTCAGTAGCTTGTCGGCGCCGACGATGCGTTCGGCGGTTTTGATCTGGCCGACGCGCATCTCGACTTTGGCGAAATCTTCGATGCCGATGCGCTGCACACCTTCGGGCGCAGGGGCAGCTCCGGCTGATGCTGCTGCGGGCGTTGGCGCTGCGGTTGGTGGCGGCGCTTTCTGTGCTTCGTTCTCCATGGCTTCCATCCTCTCTATCGCTTCCGCTTTATCGATGCGCGGGAATAGTGGTTGAGATTTGCCGAGTTGCGTACCGGGCTTGAGTTGTCCCCAGCTCAGGCTTTCTAGATTCACTGAACCGAGTGGCGTCGTCTGGCCAAGCAGTGCCCAGACTTTCACCGTGCTGTCGGGCAGCACGGGATAGGTGAGCGCGGTGACGATGCGCAGAACTTCTGCGGTCGTGGCGAGAATTGCGTCGCGACGGTCCTTCTCGGTTTCCTTCAGCGCCCACGGCTGTTCGGTTGTCAGGTACTTGTCGGTGGCGGCGATGAGCGACCAGATTTGTTCCAGCGCTTTGGAGAAGCCGAGCGCGTTGTATAGCTCAAGCACCTCGGCGATGGTCTTCTGCGCGTGTTGCGCGAGTGCTTGATCCTGTGGCTTCAGATCATTGACGCGCGGAATTTTTCCGCCGCAATCTTTGGTGATCATTGCGGCGGTGCGGCTGGCGAGGTTGCCGAGGCCGTTGGCGAGATCGGAGTTATAGCGCTGGACGAGTGCGCCGTAGCTGAAGTTGCCGTCCTGGCCGAAGACGGTTTCGCGCAGCAAGTAATAGCGCAACGCGTCGAGACCGAGAACGTGGACGATCGGGCGCGGGCGGACGACGTTGCCGAGCGATTTGCTCATCTTGGCGCTGTCCATCAGGAGCCAACCGTGCGCCCAGATTTGTTTGGGCAACGGAAGCTGCGCGGCCATCAGGAATGCCGGCCAGTAGACGGCGTGGAAGCGGATGATTTCTTTGCCGACGAGATGCAGGTCGGCGGGCCAGAAGCCACGCTTCTCAAAGTCGGGGCCGCCGACGGCGCTGAGATAGGCGGTGAGGGCGTCGAACCAGACGTAGAAAACGTGGGACTCTTCGCCGGGCACGGGAATGCCCCAACGGAGTGACGTACGTGTGATGCTGACATCGCGCAGACCACTTTCGACGAAGGCAAGGACTTCGTTGCGGCGCGCTTCGGGTTGAATGAAATCGGGATTTTTTTTGTAGAAGTCGAGCAAGACGTTTTGAAACGCCGAGAGCTTGAAGAAGTAGTTGGCCTCTGTGACCGTTTCGGTGGGGCGGCCGCAGTCGGGGCAAGGCTCGCCGGGCTTCACGTCGACGTAAGCGTTGTCGAAAATGCAGTATTGGCCGGTGTAGTGGCCGGGATAGACGTAACCGTTTTCGCGAAAGAGCTTGAAGAGCCACTGCACGGTGCGCGCGTGGCGGAGTTCGGTGGTGCGAATGAATTCGTCGCCCTGGATGCCGAACTCGTCCCATAGCGCTTTCCACTCGGCGGCCATTTTCGCTACGAATTCGGATTCGGGGATTCCGGCTTTTTTGGCGCTGCGCTCGACGTTGACGCCGTGTTCGTCGGTGCCGGTGGTGAGGATAACTTCGTAGCCGAGCATGCGCTTGTAGCGGCGAATGGCGTCGCACACGATCGTGGAGTACGTGTGGCCAATGTGGGGGAGGCCGTTCGTGTAATAGATCGGAGTTGTTAAGTAATATTTTTTTGTTGGCGGCATGGTTGAGTTAGTGCGTTACACCTAAATTCAAAAGCAGAGCGTGGTTTAAGTTCACGTCCGGGCAAGCTGGGGCGCAGCAGTGCTGCGCCCGTACATGGTCGATACTCGTCGACGAGGTGGTTAGTCGTGTCGACGTTGAGATCCTTCGCGTGCCCGTACCGGACCCGCTCAGGATGACAAGTTTCGACGAGTGATGGGGCTGCGCGAAAGTCATTGGCCCTCCTGGTAGCGGCGGAGGGCTTCGGTGATTACTTGTTGGAGCGGGACGTTTTTTTCTACGGCGAGTTTGCGGCAGTCGTCGAATTCGGGGGCGGCGTGCTGGATGCGGCCGTTGATTCGCGAGAGCTTGATGCGAACGTCGCCGAAAGTTGTGGAGACGCTGACGTGTTCGCGCGGCAAGATGCGGCGGTGTGCTGTTGTGGTGCGAACACCGAAAGTCGTCGTCTCGGCGAAGATCAGCGTTGTGAGTGCGCTGGCGTCTTGCGGTTTGCAGAGGACGGTCAGCAGCGTGCCGGGGCGATTCTTTTTCATTTGGACCGGCGTCGTGTAGACGTCGAGCGCGCCGGCAGCTAAAGCTTTTTCCAGGAAGTAGCCATAGATCTGCGGATTCATGTCGTCGAGGTTGGCTTCGATGACGGAGATTTCTTCGTCGAATCCTGCGACTAACTTTTCGGCGGGCTGACCGATCATGATGCGGACGACGTTCGGCTGGCCCTCGAGGTCAGCGGTGCCTGCGCCGTAGCCGATCGCGGAAACGGTCATCGGCGGCTGCGGGCCGAAGTGATCGCAGAGCGTGGCGACGATGGCGGCGCCGGTCGGTGTGACGAGCTCGCGCTGGATGCCGTTGGAGTAGGTCGGCTTCCCTTTCAATAGAGCCGCCGTTGCTGGAGCTGGAACGGGCAAAACTCCGTGGGCCATTTTCGCGGTGCCACCGCCCACATTGAGCGGCGAGCAGGCGAACTTGTCGATACCGAGTTGATGGAAGCCGATGCAGGCGCCGACGATGTCGATAATGGCGTCGACGGCGCCGACTTCGTGGAAGTGGATTTTTTCGAGTGGCACGTCGTGAACGCGGGCTTCGGCTTCGCCTAACTTCTGGAAGATCAAGGTGGCGCGGTCGCGGACCTGATCGTCGAGCTTGGACGCTTTGAGAATCTCGAGAATGTCGGTCAGGCTGCGGTGCTTTTTCTGGTCTTCTGTTTTGACCTTGGCATAGGTGGCGGCCATGCCATTTTTCCAGACTTTTTCGGCGGAGATTTCCCAACCGGGGACCTGGAGCGATTGCAGGTCGGCGCGCAGACGCACGAGGTCGCAGCCGGCGTCGAGGAGGGCGCCGAGCGTCATGTCGCCGCTAATGCCCGAAAAACAATCGAAATAGGCGAGATTCATGGTGGCGTGACCGCGATGCGCAAGGACGGGATTCAGGAAAAAGTGTCTGCGACGGGTGCAGATTGATACTATCGGCGGCGGTTTGGGGTGTCAAACTTTCGGGGCGGTTTGGGGGTATACCCCCGGTGTTTTCCGAAGAGTGCGTAAGTGGCTTTGGGATGTTTAGGTTGTGGGAGGTGCGAAAATCGAGAGTGTGGAAGCTGTTGGATCGGAAGGAGTTGCGGACTCGCGTGAGTCGGGTTTTGTTCGAGAGTGAAGCGCAGCTGCGAGTCATGTTACAGGGTAGCACAGATTTACGGAGTTGTCAATGGGTACTAGGTCGTACCGTTCGAATGCAATTGAAACGGAGCCATCTGCGTTCACGATGACAACCGGTAGTTGGATGACCAAAATTGAGTTCGAATCGTGATTTATACTTGAGTGGTTTTGCTGGTGGGCTGGAGGGTAAGAGGGCGTGTATTT
>JAFAZL010000947.1 GCA_019239815.1 Acidobacteriota bacterium | reverse complement strand
GCGTCGATTATCGGCGCTTGCGCGAACCCGCTGTCGTTTGCACGGCTGTATGCGTCGTGCTGCTCATGCTCGTTGGCACCTTCTTCCTCGACAAATCACACGCCACCCATCGCTGGATCAAGTTCGGCCCGGTCGGCATCCAGCCGTCCGAACTCGCTAAACTCACCATAATTTTGTATCTGGCGTGGTTTCTCGACATGAAGCGGCGGGCAGCGGCGGCGATGGAGTTCAACAAAGAAGATTTTTTGCACACGATTCTGCCCGCCCTCGGGCCGATTCTGCTCTTCGTGATGCTGATTGTCGCGCAGCCCGATCTCGGGACATCGGTCGACATCGTGCTCATCGCGACGGCGATTCTGTTCGTCGCGGGGTTGTCGTGGAAATGGCTGCTCGTTGGCGCGAGTGCGGCCCTACCTGTGCTTTACGTTTTGATCTCTCACGTTTCATATCGCCAAGCGCGGCTGATGGCGTTTCTCAACCCCGACGCCGACCCACTCGGCGCAGGCTTCCAGCTACTGCAGTCTCTCATCGCGGTTGGCTCGGGCGGATTCACCGGCGTCGGTCTGATGGAGAGCAAACAAAAGCTTTTCTATCTTCCCGAAGCGCACACGGACTTTATTTATGCCGTGATCTGCGAGGAACTCGGGTTCATCGGCGCCGTCATCGTCATCGCGCTCTTCGCCGTCTATGCGTGGCGCGGTATTCGCGCCGCGTATGCCGCACCTGACAGCTTCGGCCGCCTCCTTGCCCTCGGCATCACCGCGATGGTGATGTGCCAGGCGCTGATCAATTTCGTCGTCGTGCTCGGCCTGGTGCCGACCAAGGGAATTCCGCTGCCGTTCATCAGCTACGGCGGCTCCAACGTCTTGGTGATGCTGCTGGCCACCGGCGTGCTCCTGAATATAAGTCAGCAGGCGGAAGCGTAGCGGCGTGAAGCTTTTGATCGCAGGCGGCGGCACAGGCGGACATGTCTTTCCGGCGATTGCGATCGCGCGCGAATGGTTGTCGAGAGGGAGCGAGAGAGAAGTCGTGCTGGTCGGGACCCAACGCGGGATGGAAATGAAGCTGGTACCTCAAGCGGGGCTGCCGCTCGAAACGCTGCGCGCCGGCGGATTGAAAGGCAAAGGCGGCGCGACGCTGGCGAAGAATCTCGCGATTCTCGGCCCCGGGCTGCTCGACGCGATGCGCATCCTGCACAAGCACAAGCCGGTCGCGGCATTTGGCGTCGGTGGATACGCCGCTGGGCCGATGATGCTTGCGACGTGGATGCGCGGCATCCCGAACGTGATCTTCGAACCGAACGCCGAGCCGGGATTCACAAACAAAGTCCTCGCGAAGCTTTCCAAACGGATCGCCGCCGGCTACGACCGCTCCGCAAAAGCGCTCGGACCCAAAGCAATCGTCACTGGTTGCCCGGTGCGCGCCGAATTTTTCGCGATGCAGCCGCGCGAACTGCAAAAACCGTTCCGCCTGCTCGTCACCGGCGGCAGCCAGGGCGCGCTCGTCATCAACCGCGCCTTCGTCGATGCCATGGACCGGCTCGCTGTGCGCAAAGAGGAACTAAGCATCGTCCATCAGACCGGTGAACGCGACTATAATGCGGTTAGAACGGCGTACGCGCGTCGCGAGTACGCAGCAGAGGTCGTACCGTTTTTGAGCAATATGGCGGAGCGTTTTGCGTGGGCCGACGTCATCGTCTGCCGCGCCGGAGCGATTACCGCCTCAGAAATCGCAGCCGCTGGCCGCGCCGCTATCTTTATCCCCTTTGGCGCCGCGACCGACAGCCATCAACTGCGTAACGCGCAGGCGATGGCCAGCGCCGGAGCCGGCCGCGTCATACCGGAATCGGAGCTGAACGCAGACCGGCTTTGCAGCGAAATTTTCTCCCTCCTCGACCAGCCCCGGGAGATGGAAAAGATGATGACTGCCGCTCGTGGCTTGGCTACGCCCAATGCCGCACGCGACATCGTCAACTTGATTGAAGAAGTAGCGCCGCGCGGCGTGGCACGTACCGCGGCGCGCAGTACGCCTGTCGCAGGCGCAGATCAAACGATCCGCGCAGGGTCAGCGGACTTGGGGACTCGAGGATAGCCATGATGGTGTCGTTTCGTAATTTCCAGCGGATTCACCTGGTGGGCATCGGCGGGATCGGTATGAGCGGTATCGCCGAAGTGCTGCTGACGCTGGGCTACTCTGTCTCCGGGTCCGACACAAAGCTCTCGCCGATTACCGAACGCCTGCAGAATTTGGGCGCGACGATTTTTGACAGTCACAAGGCGAGCAATGTGATCGACGCGCACGTCGTTGTGACGTCCTCCGCGATCAAGTCCGACAATCCGGAAGTCAGCGAAGCGCATAAACACAAAATTCCCGTGATTCCGCGCGCCGAAATGCTCGCGGAACTCATGCGGCTCAAGTACGGCATCGCCGTTGCCGGCGCGCATGGCAAGACAACTACGACGTCGATCGTTGCGTCGGTTTTAGCCGCAGCGCATCTTGATCCGACCTTTGTCATTGGCGGCCGCGTCAATCAGGCGGGAACCACGGCGCGTCTAGGCAAGGGCGACTACTTCGTCGTCGAAGCCGACGAGAGCGACCGCAGCTTCTTGCTGTTCTCGCCTGTCGTCGCTGTTGTGACCACGATCGACCGCGAGCATCTCGATACATATTCATCGCTCGAAGACATCCAGAACGCTTTCATCGAGTTCGTGAACCGAGTGCCGTTCTATGGCGCCGCGATACTTTGCCTCGACGAGCCCAACGTCCAGGCGATCATCCCCAACGTGAAGCGACCGATCATTACCTACGGCACGTCACCGCAGGCTGATCTCGTCGTCAGCGATATAAAACTCGAAGGGCTCGGCAGCGAATTCCGCCTCACCTATAAGGGCGACGATCTCGGCATCTTCAAGTTGCCGCATCCGCCGGGCATTCACAACGTGCGCAACGCCGCCGCGGCCGCTGCGGTCGCGCTCTATCTCAATGTTCCGAGCGAGCTGATTCGCGAAGGCATGGCGAAATTTTCCGGTGTTGGCCGTCGCTTTGACGTGAAAGGCGTCGTCAACGGCATCACGGTCGTCGACGACTACGGCCATCACCCGGTGGAGATCAAAGCGACGCTGGAGGCGGCGCGCGCCTCGAAGTTCAATCGTTCGCTCGTTCTCTTTCAGCCGCACCGCTATACGCGCACGCAGGCTCTGTGGGACGACTTCAGCCGGGCCTTCAATCAGGCCGACGTCGTCGTTCTCACCGACATTTACGCCGCCAGCGAGCAGCCAATTCCCGGCATAACCAGCGAAGCGCTGGCCAAATCGATGCGCGAAGCCGGGCACAAGAACGTCTTCTATTTCCCGACGATGCAACTAGGCATCGAACACCTGCTGAAAGAAGCGCGATCGGGCGACGCTATCTTAACGATAGGCGCGGGCAACGTCAGCCGCGCCAGCAACGAGCTGGTGGTACTGCTCGGAACGGAGCATCCCCTTCACCATGCGCATTGAGAATCCAAAGATATTGGCGGCGTTGCCGGAGCTGGGCGTCGAATTACGTCCCGGCCAAGCGCTGTCGGAGCTGACGTCGCTCGGAATAGGCGGCACCACCGACCTGCTCCGCATCAAAAAGCACGAAGGCATTCCGGATCTGCTGAATCTGCTCGACGAGCATGGTGTGGCGCACAAATTTCTCGGTGGCGGATCGAATCTCCTCGTCGGCGACGGCGAGCTTCCGTGGGTCGTTATGACGCTCGTCAAGCCGGAGCCGGACGTTGTGCTGGAAGGCAATTTCGCGCAGGTCGATGCGGCAGCCGACTTGGGCCGCACGGTTACCTACTGCGCGAAAAACGACCTTGGTGGGATGGAGGGCTTAATCGGCGTCCCCGGTACCGTCGGCGGCGCCCTTCGCATGAACGCCGGAGCGTACGGCATGCAGATCGGAAGCTACGTACGTGAAGTAAAACTTTACCGTGCCGCCGACCGAAAGATAGAAATCCTCAGGCACGATCAAATTTCTTTTGAATACCGGCATACATCTTTTGCACCCGATGATATGATGCTCGCAGTGAAGCTGGAACTTCCCTCCAAACCGTTCAAAGAAATTCTTCAAGGGATTCGTATCTGCAACGAAAAACGGCGTTCGAGCCAGCCGCTCGGTCAAAAAAGCGCCGGATGCATCTTTAAAAACCCACCGGGAAAATCCGCGGGCCGGATGATCGATGAACTCGGCCTCAAAGGATTGAATGTAGGCGATGCGCGCATCAGCGATCGCCATGCGAATTTCTTCGTCAACGCAGGCAGTGCGTCGGCGAAAGATATGCTCACCTTGATCGGGGACGTCCGCGAGCGCGTGAACAAAGCGTTCGACGTCGAACTCGAACACGAGGTGGTCGTGTGGAACGTGTAAAGGCCATGCCTCGAAACGCAGCCGCAGCCGACGACTCGTACCGACCGGACGCCGTCCATGAGGACGAGCCCCGATACTTGCGGCGGCAGAAGCCGGTCGAGATTCGCCGCAAAAAGTTTGGCGGCAAGAGCGCGTCGTTCTATCGCCGCGCATTCGTTTTTGGCGTGATCGCCACCGGATTGATCACCGCAGCGGCGCTTGCAGGCGATTTTCTGTATCACTCGCCGCAGGTTGCGCTGCTCAAGCCGGAACAGATCGAGCTGACAGGCAATCATATCGTCAGCCGCGATGCGGTGTTGCAGCAGTTCG
>JAFAZL010000710.1 GCA_019239815.1 Acidobacteriota bacterium | reverse complement strand
TACCTGGAAGGGGGTGCGCCAATTTTCGCGCAATGGGATGCAGAGTCAAGGGCGGGTCGAGGTGGAGTTGCTATGGAATTACGGTCGAGATCAATACGGACGATCTGAGGGTAGCGGCGGGTCATTAGAAGACTCTTATCTGGGCGTTACATTCGCTGAGATGCGGCACCTCCGGTTCGGCGGCCAGCCGCGAAGGCTGCTAGACCGGCGATGATGCCGCCGGCGACGATGACTCCTTCCCACAGAAGGCCGGACGCAAGCACGAGGGTTCCCGCGGCGCCGAATGGCGCGAGCAGCGCGACTAAGGCTGCTTCGCGAACGCCGATGCCGCCTTGGGTCAATGGAAGCAATGCGGCGAGTTTTGCCAGCGGCCATGCGAAGAGCCAAACGCGCAACGGTAGGTGCAGGCCGCACGCCGTTGCGAGCCACGCTGTTAGCACCAGAAATGTGGATTGAATCGCGGTACCAGCAAGCCATCCTGCAACGAGTACCTGCGGGCGCCGCGAAACGCTTCGCAAAGCGTGGCGCAAACGGACGAGGCGGCGGAGAAATCGCATTGAGCGTCCGCGGAACAGAGCGTGTCGCAGAAAAAGTCCTAGGACGATCACTATTCCGCTGATCGCAAGTGCAGCCAGCAAGGTGCGCGTGGCGATCGAACGCAGCGATTCCGGAAGCGACCCCGGTAATAGCGCAAGTCCTAACGCGACGAGGCCGGCTTGCGCGGCGACGTCCAAGAATCGGTCGACGACGTTTCCTGCCAGCACAGCCGCAGGGCGAGGACTTCGCCGCAGACCGACTGCCAGGCGAATCACGTCGCCGCCGACGATCGACGGCAGGAACAAAGTGCCAAAGAGTCCGCCGCCATAGCATTGCAGGCTCGTCGCCCGATCGAGTTGTGCGCCGGCGGCGTTCACCACCATGCGCCACTTCAAGACTCCGAGAGCATGCGCGAGCAGATACCCGGCGAGCGCCGCGATGAATTGCTCGGGCGGCACGCGCACGATCGCGGAGCGCACTGCTGCGAGCGGGAGGAAGTGCAGCAACATGCCGAGCACGACAAGTGCGGCGATCCATCGCAAAACGATGATCGTCCAGCCGCGCAAATTTCGTCGCGTTCGGTCCGGCTCCATCATGAAAGGGAAGTCACAAACGGAAGGTTATCGCAAAACTCGCCGGATCCTCAGGCGCACTCGCGGAAACGTCCCGGCGCTGAAACAGCCCCTCGAAGTCGGCATCAACCGAAGATTTCGTCGATCTTTCCGGCGAGCGCGAAATCGAGGTCGCTGATGCCCTTGACGCTGTGCGTGTTTAGATCGATCACCACTTTGTTCCACACGTTGAACCATTCGGGGTGATGGTTCAGTGACTCGGCCACCAGCGCGACGCTGGCCATCTTGCCGAACGCGGTGATGAAATCCTTGCACGTAAATTCACGATGAAGCTTGCCGTTCACAAGCGCCCAATTCTTATGCGTGCCGAGACGCTGATTTATTTCTGCTTCGGTCAATTTTTTTGCCGCCGGCATGAGTGCCTCCGAATTCTTCCAAAATCGCTTCTTACTTTTTTTCATCCTCGCAGGCGAAACTGCTCGCGTCGTTTTCGGCCCCGCTACCTTTGTATTTCGCCGCCTTCGGATACACGCATAAGGGCCGCGTCATCTCCGCGTTCCCCGAATTCAGCGGCCCAGAAAATTTCGTCGCCACGATTTCTTTCGGCGCCGCGCCTCTCTCGACCCACTGCTCCAGCGACAACTGTAAACTTTGATGCGGATCTTTCGTCGTTGGGGACGGCCCATTTTCGCCAAATGAATCGGTACCGACGCCGCCCGCGCAATGCTGCATTCCCGGCACCATGTAGAGACGCGCAAACGAATCGACTCCGTCTTGCCCCATCACGTCGATGACGCTCTGGTAGTAGTTCACCGTGTTGATCGCCGAAATCGCCGCATCGTTCCAGCCGTGATAGAGAATCAATTTCCCACCGCGCGCCTTGAACGCCGACAAATTCGGATCCGTCGCGTTCAGCGTTTTCGCCACCTTCGCATCCGCCGCTTTGACGATGTCACCGACATTCGCATCCCGATAATTCCAGTCCGACTTCTCGAACATCATGTTCGAGAAAAATCCGATTCCAAACGCCGCGATCAAACTTTTTCCAGGTTGCGATCCGGTGATCCACAAACCCCAGCCTCCCTGACCATCTTCGGCGCCGGGAAGCAGTCCGGGATAAATCTGCTTGCCGCTTGCATCCGTAGGTCCGGCATAGATTTTCTTCAGCGCCGTCACTTGCGCACTTGTCAGACATTCCTTGGAGTCCGCCTCTTTGCACAAGATCATCGCAGGATCGAAGTGGCATTTTCGCGGATCGTTCAGAATTCCGTCAGATAGTCCATCCTGCGCATCGCACGCTGCATCGGCCGCCTTCGCAATCGCCGGCAGCTTGTCCGCCGGTATGTAACTTGCCGGATCAACAGTTGTCGCCTGCAACTGCCATATCGCGCTCGTCAGCAGGTGCGTCCAGTAATTCGCTGGCGCCCCCGCAATGATTCCGTCGTAATCGCCCGGATATCGCTGCGCCTCCATCAACGCCTGCCGCCCGCCATTCGAGCAGCTCGCAAAATACGCGTGCTGCAGCGGATGCTTCCCGTAAAACTGTTTTACGACGAGCTTCGCATCCTGCGTCATTTCGTGAATCGCGCGATACCCAAAGTCGGTCACCTTTTCCGGATGTCCTAGCGCCCAGCGCGCATCGACCCCGCTCGCCGCGTGACCCGTATCGGTTCCCGCTGTCGCATAGCCTTCGTGCAACGCCAGCGCGAGCGCATAATCGTCGATCTCGCCCGCGAACCCGCCATTCCCGCGGCCCTGCAGCTTGCCGTTCCAACGTGTTAGCGGCAGCCACACTTCGATCTTGATGTCCGAATCCGAGCTCGGGTGAGACTCGACGCGCACGCGGCAAAACGCCGGCAGTGATCGATAGAGCGCTTCCGCCTGCGCCATCCAGGGAGTCATCGAAGTGCTCGGCCGAAACGAGCCCGCTGCAACGACCTCCGCCGATGCGACCGTCGCGTTCGGCAATGCCAGCTTGGCCACTTTTTCGCAGTTCGCGGCCTCAGCAACGGCCTTCTCGCTCTTTTGCGCAAGCGCCGCCTGCGACAGCGCAACCGACAGCAATGCCAGCATGAAGATTCTCAGCACCGATGCACCTCAGCCTTCGAAATCCTAGCGAAGGCGAGCACATCCTAGCGGAATCGCCACTCCAAAACAAAGCAACCAATCCAAAATCAAAACCGCGCCGGGGAGGAACCGGCGCGGCCAACCGCTACTTCACCTTGGGACGGAAACTCGTTCTGCGGCGATGCTTAGCGAACCAGCCGCGTGTTGTGCACGCCCGCATACAGCGACATGCTCGTACCCGCCGTCTGCGGCACCCACCACAAATTCCTCATCCACTGATGGTGCGAAGTCATCATGCGCTTGCCGATGAAATCCATCACCAGCGGGCTGACCTGCGTCGCAGCGTACATCGCATTCGAGTGCGAAAACGGCCGCAACATCGGGTTGGCTTCCACTCCGTAATTCCCCGAAATCGCGCGCCGCGTTGACCAGGCGTCAAACGCCGCCGCCCCGCTGCCCGTGATCGCCAGCGTATACCACAGCCTGCGCTGCGCCGGCGTTTCCATCGGACGCGAAAGCGCTGACTTCAGCCCGCGCATCGGTGCGCCCGCCGCGGGAGCCGCAGCCGGCTGGATACCCGGCTCGATTTCAGCATCGGTCGCAACCTTGGGCGTGGGTGCGGACGGCAGCGGCTCAGAAAGAGAAGAGGGAGAAGAAATCGTCGAATCTGCGGATTCGTTGGAAATCGTAATCGCTGCGGGGCTGTTTTCTACCGCTTTTGTCGTGCCCTCGATCTGCGGAACGGGGCAGAGCAACAAGATCGTCGCCAACAACATAGTGATTCTCCTCAGTTGTTGCAGCCTTGGATGCCGTACTGCCAAAAAGTACGTGCCTGCAACACCTGAACTTTACTGCGCACAGGGTCAGGTCGCACTGGCCCACTGGTCACATTTCGGATGGTACTTGCCTGTGGAATTTTCGTTTAAAGATGGAGGGACTGATGTACTAGCACCGCGTCGACAGTAGAAGGAGCCGCGATCCGCACGGACGCTCGCTCGACGAAAATCATCACACGGATGCAGCGGTACCAATCATTGCGCCTTGCAACCCGCTTCCCCACTTAAACGACTCTGCTATAATCCGTCGCGATTTCGTTTCGGAGTCGATCACCAGTAGATTCCGCAGCCCGCGCGGACTCACGCGGTGAGCGTGGGCGATTCCAAAGAGCGACAACGCCAATTGGCCAACGAATCGTCTTC
>JAFAZL010000708.1 GCA_019239815.1 Acidobacteriota bacterium | reverse complement strand
GCCGCCTGCGTTCGAGTGACAGCTCTTCGGTTTGGCGGCGCAACGAAAGAGCCGTGGCGGCCAGCTCGCCGCGAAGCTCGAGGCGCTCAACCGAGTTCTGACCCGCTTGACCGACGCGCAACCCGGCGATCAGCGCTCCAACAGGTTCGCGCGAAGCTCGGAGCGGAATTGCAACAATCCGAGAGACATCAGGCCGGGGCCACGGGAGCCCGGCGTTGCTGGCGATCACGATCGTGTCGCGTGCTTCCGAAGCCAGATGCCAGATGGTGGCTAGCGGTGAATTATCCATCGCATGCAACCAGGCCGGATCGCCGCTCTGCCAGCACGGCGCAACGCAAACTTTCGGCTGAGGCAGAGTAGTAGTCGAAGAGGGGCTGTTCGATGATGAAATCGCGCGCGGTGAAAAATCCGCGGAGCGAACCATCGGCGCTGCTGGCTGCGCCCTCAGGATCGCGAAGACGGCGCCGAGCCCGTCACTTCCCGGCACGGCCTCGGTGCAACCGTCGACCAAGTGCGCGAAGATCGAATCGACCGCTCCACTTGCCGCGAGCTCTGCAAGCAAGCGACTCGTAACGCTTAAATCAGCCTGCTGTTGGCGCGCCAGTCGACGTTCTTCTTCGAGTTCGATCGCCAGCGCAAGCTCTGCCGAGACGGCTTCCACGCGAGCGAGCGGCAGCGCACCGTGCTTTCGTCGCGTCCCTGCCAGAAGTACACCGCGCAAACGACCTCGCGACCCGACCGGCGCCCATACCGCACGTCGCAGCTCCAGCAAGGCACCCAGCACGACTTTATCAGCTGGGCCACCCAACTCCTGCTCGATGGTTCTACCAGTGGTGAGGGGCTCAAACGATGGCAAAGCTTCAGGCGAGAGCCGCTCCCATTCCAACGGCGTGCCAGCCCCACCTCGTTCTGAGACAACACCTCGGAAGGTCGAAAGAGAGGCCGCTGAGTGAGAGTCAATCTCTCCTTCGCTGATCCAGACTCCGGCGCGATCGATGTCGGCTGTCGCAAGGAGAGCTTGGACGGCGCTCCGCATCAGATCTGACCTGTTCACTCCCGGTGATTGCGCCAGGCGAGCGATCTCGCCGGAGTTTTCTCCATGCCCGATTGGTCTGCCGTTGAGTCTCATCCACCACCAACAAAGGCCAGACCATGCATCGGCGTGCCCAATCCGCGATACCAATATCTACTTTAGATTGAATGATTTAGACATGGGTACAGTGTTGGCGAACCGAAGTCCGATTCCATGTCGAAATTCCGCGTTGATTCAGTTCCGAAGTGGACCTGTGGAAATAGCAGGGGTTCGCGCCACTTGGAACAGGTTCAGAATGGAATCCGTGCGGCGACGCGATGCGTCCCGCGATGACCCACGGGTGAGAACCCATAGAACGCAAAACAGGGCACATCAAATATTCAGCGTCGGCGCAAACCCCGGGGCTTTGCGCGCCTTGGTCGCCTGTTCAAAAGCGTATGCGACACGCAGCAAAACGGGCTCGCTCCAGGCACGACCGAAAAAGCTGATTCCCACCGGCAGCCCATGAACAAATCCCGCTGGCACCGTGATGTTCGGGTAACCCGCCACCGCCGCCGTGCTCGAGCTCCCACCGCCAAACGAATCGCCGTTAATGTGATCGGTGAGCCACGCCGGTCCGCCCGTCGGCCCAACCAGCGCGTCGAGGTTGTTCTTGTCCATCGTCGCGTCGATGCCTTCTTTGCGGGCCAGATCGCGCGCCTTCGACACCGCGTCGATGTACTCCTGCGTCGTCAGTGGCCCCTTCTCCTCGGATTTCAAAAACGTATCTTGCCCGAAGTACGGCATTTCCTTCGCGCTGTTTTTCTCGTTGAACTCGATAATCTCTTTCAGCGTCTTCACCGGCGCATTCGGCCCAAGCTTCGCCAAGTACGCATTCAAGTCAGCCTTCAGCTCATACAAGAAAATCGTGAACTCCGACTCTCCAAATTTCCCTGCCGATTCGATCGGCGCCGGATCGACCAAGATCGCACCCTGTTTCTTCATCGTTTCGAGCGCCGCTTCCATCACCTTGTCGACGTCTTCGTTGAACCCAAACGTCCGCCGCACGACGCCGATTCGCGCACCGCGCAAACCGTCTTCCTTCAAAAATTGCGTGTAGTCCGTGTACGAATGCTCGCGGCTCTCCGTCGTCGCCGAATCGGCGCTATCCATTCCCGTCAGCGCGCCCAGTACAATCGCGGCGTCGCGTAACGTGCGGCACATCGGCCCTGCCGTGTCTTGTGTATGAGAGATCGGAATGATTCCGGTGCGACTGATTAATCCAACCGTCGGCTTGATCCCTGCGATCCCGCAAGTCGATGACGGGCACACAATTGATCCGTCCGTCTCGGTCCCGATCGCGGCCGCCGCAAGATTTGCCGATACCGCGGCGCCCGAGCCCGAACTCGACCCGCACGGATTGCGATCGAGCGCATACGGATTCTTTGTCTGCCCGCCGCGCCCGCTCCAGCCGCTCGTCGAATGATTCGAACGGATATTCGCCCACTCGCTCAAATTCGTCTTGCCCAGGATCACTGCGCCCGCATCTCGCAATTTCTGCGCAACCATCGAGTCTTGCGGAGCGCGCGAACCCAGCAAGGCCAGCGAACCCGCCGTTGTCATCATCTTGTCCGCAGTGCCGATGTTGTCTTTAATTAGAATCGGAATGCCATGGAGAGGCCCGCGCGGCCCTTTGTCTCTCCGCTCTTGGTCCATTGCGTCGGCGATCGACAGCGCGTCCGGATTCAATTCAATGATTGCGTTGATTGCCGGTCCCTGCTTATCGATCTGATCGATCCGTGCCAGGTATTTTTCCGTGATCGACCGCGACGTCATTTTCCCCGCCTTCATCGCGTCCTGCAGGTCGGAAATCGTCACCTCATCTAGCTCAAACGACGGAACATCGCCCGGGTAAGCGAAGGAATTTCCGGCGCGGAAGCCACCTTCGCGGCCAGCCAGCGGTTTAGCCGCCCCCGTAGCGATCGCGGCGGTTCCAATCAGCGACGTACGCAAAAACTCGCGCCGGTCCGGAGTCGCACGTACAGTCCTCTTTCCGACCGTGTCGTTCTTCAAGATTTTTTCAGGGCGATTCGAAAACTCATCGCCGTCGTTCTCGGGGAGTCGCTTCATTGGCCATCCGTGTGCAATCTAGGAATCGCGTTTGTGCCGACGGAATAGTAAGCCAAGTCGGGACTAAAGTCAGGATTTTGCAGGGCTAAGCTCAGACTAGGTACAATTGACTCGTAGCGTCTCGTCCCGTCCAGGGCGTAAAGGCGGTTCGCGTGATCCATCGCAACGTTTTCCATAACGACAGTCTGCAACCGATTGAAAAAGTGCGCCTCTCCCCGGGCCAAGCCGGAATCATCTGCGGCTGGGGAATCTTTACCACGATGCGCATCTCGCGCGGTGAAGCCTTCGCCTACGAACGGCATTGGCGCCGCCTCGAAAAGGATGCCGCGATCATCCATCTACCGATGCCCTATTCGGCAGCCAAAGTTCGAGTTCATCTTCACGAAGTCATTCGCGCCAATAAAGTCGAAAACGGCGCCGCGCGCATCTACCTGATCGCAAACAACGTCGGCTTTTGGCAAAGCGACGAGGCACGTCCGGAAACCGACTTGATCATATACACCGCTCCACTGCCCCAATATCGCGAACCCATTCGCCTCGCAATCCGCGAACACGGACGTCACGCCGGTTCACCGCTGGCCGGCGTAAAGAGCACATCGTGGCTCCCAAATGTCTGGGCCGTTGCCGAAGCGCAAAAGAGCGGCTTCGACGAAGTGGTCTTGCTCAATGAGCGCGGCGAAGTTGCCGAATGCACAGCGGCGAACCTTTTCGTCGTGAAAAACGGCAAGGTGTACACGCCACCGTTGAATTCCGGCTGTCTGGAAGGCGTAACGCGCGGAATCTTGTTCGAAATCGCGCCCGAAGCGGGAATTCCTGTCGTCGAACAACTGCTGAGGCCTGAGGACCTCTACTCGGCTGACGAAGTGTTTATCTCATCGACGAATCGCAACTTGATTGGCGTCGGCGAAATCGGCGGGCACAAAATCGCGAACGCGCCGGGCCGGCTTACTCACCAACTTAATGAACTCTTTGATACGCACGTGGCCGACTACGTGA
>JAFAZL010000680.1 GCA_019239815.1 Acidobacteriota bacterium | reverse complement strand
GGGTCACGAAGCCTTCTCGGCGATGCGTGCGCGCGGTGCCAAGGTCACGGACATCGTCATCCTCGTGGTCGCGGCCGACGACGGCGTCATGCCGCAGACGAAGGAAGCGCTCGATCACGCGCGAGCGGCGAATGTGCCGATCGTCGTGGCAGTGAACAAGATCGACAAGCCTGAAGCGCAGCCGGAACGTGTGAAGCGACAACTTGCCGATTTGAACTTGTTACCCGCGGAATGGGGCGGCGACACGGAATTCATCGAGGTTTCGGCCAAGAACAAGACTGGCATCCCCAAACTGCTCGAAACTTTGCTGCTCGTTGCGGATTTGCGCGAGCTCAAGGCGAATCCGGATGCCCCGGGTTCGGGCACCGTCCTGGAGTCGCGCGTCGATAAGGGCCGCGGTCCTGTGGCGACAATTTTGGTCCAGAACGGCACGCTGCGTTTGGGCGATTTCTTCATCGTCGGCTCGGTATTCGGCAAGGTGCGCGCTCTGTTCGACGATCGCGGGCGCACGACGAAGGAAGCGACGCCGTCAACTCCGGTTGAAGTGCTCGGATTGCAGGGCATTCCCGATGCGGGCGACAACTTCCAGGTGACCGACGAAGAACGAGCGCGCCACATCGTGGACTTCCGCCAGGCCAAAGAACGCGATGCCGCAATGGCGCGTTCAAGCGGTGGGCGCATCACGCTCGATCAGTTGCACGAGCAGATGAAGGCCGGCGAGGTCAAGGAACTTGGTGTCATCATCAAGGCCGACGTGCAGGGTTCCGTCGAGGTTCTGAGCGAAATGCTGCCGAAGCTTTCGACCGATCAGGTGAAGCTGAAGATTATCGGTTCGGGCGTGGGTGCCGTGACCGAAAACGACGTGCTGCTGGCGTCGGCGTCGGGGGCGATTATCATTGCTTTCGGAATCCGGCCCGATCGCAAAGCGGCGGAGCTCGCGCAGCGCGAACACGTCGAGATTCGGCCGCACACGATCATTTACGAAGTCTCGGACGAGATTCAGAAAGCGATGGAAGGCCTGCTCGAGCCTGTCGTGCAGGAGACATACCTGGGCCGCGCGGAAGTTCGCAATACGTTCCGCGTCAAAGGCGCGGGCACGATCGCCGGTTGCTACGTTGTTGATGGCGTGCTCAAGCGCGAGTCGCAAGTGCGCGTTTTGCGCGACGACGCGGTGATTTACACGTCGAAGCTGAGCTCGTTGAAGCGCTTCAAAGACGACGCCAGCGAAGTGCGCACTGGATTTGAGTGCGGCGTGGGCATCGCGAACTTCAACGATGTCAAAGTCGGCGACATTTTGGAATGCTTCCAGGTGACCAAGCTTTCGGCCGCCGAAGCCGCGGCTCAGGCTGGAGCGCCGGCGGGGCGCAAGTAGTCGGCTGCCGCTCGACGTTAACAGATCGCGAGTCACTATAAATAGGGACCGCTCATGCCGGTCGGCTTACTCACCCTCGAGCTGCATATCCCCGACGCGCAATCGCTCAAGGACAAGAGGCAGGTGCTTCGCAGCTTGAAAGACAAGCTGCGGAGAGAGTTCAACGTTGCCGTAGCGGAATTAGAGCACCATGACGTTTGGCAGCGGTCGGTCATCGGCGTGGTGACGCTATCGAACGAAGAGAAGCACGTCCGCGAGATGTTGCAAAAGGTGTTGGACGAAGCGGACGAAATACTGGGATCGTTTTTGATCGGCCAGAAGTTTGAGATTGTTTGAGCTGAGATGAGCACGACAAATCATCGACACGAACGTGTGGGCGAAGAAATCGCTCACGAAATCAACGCAATGCTGGCGGGCGAATTGAAGGACCCACGCCTGGAAGGCATGGTGGTGGTGAGCGAGGTCCGCGTGCAGCCCGACATGAAGCATGCGCGCGTATTCGTGAGCGTGAAGGGCTCGAATAAGGAGCAGCAGGATGCGATCAAAGCGCTGGAGCATGCCGCCGGCTTTATTCGCAGCGAGTTGATCGAGCGGCTGCAATTGCGGCGGCTGCCCGATATCCATTTCACGCTGGACACCTCGCAGGAGCACGTCGAGCGCATCGAGCAGCTTCTGAAAGAGATGAAGAAAGACAAGCCGGCGGCTTCGTCGGATTGAGTGTTTTCAAAGTTCTTTGCAATTCATTCCAACTAAATTCAGGTAACCTCAGACGTCATGCCGCGACAACCTATGCCTGCGCCCTTTGACGGCGCGCTTGTGGTCGACAAGCCGAAGGGAAAAACGTCGCACGACGTTGTGGATGCCGTGCGCCACATGGCCGGCATGCGCCAGGTTGGGCATTTGGGGACACTCGATCCGCTCGCGACCGGCGTACTCGTGCTGCTGCTTGGCCGCGCGACGCGGCTGGTGCAGTTCTATTCCGGTCGGCGCAAGAGATATTCGGCCGGTTTTCGCTTCGGCTTTGCTACGAATACCTTTGATTCGGACGGCGAGGCTGAGGGGCGGGATGCCGCGCCGGTGTTGGATCGAGGCGTGTTGGAGCGATTCGCCGCCGAACGCGTCGGACGATTCGAGCAAATGCCGCCCGCGTTTTCGGCGAAGAAGATCCACGGCCGACCGGCATATGAGCTCGCGCGCAAGAAGCAAGTCGTCGAACTCAAGCCCGTCGAGGTCGAAGTATTCGAGTACAAATTGACCGAGATCGAAGGCCACATCGCGCGTTTTGTAATCGAGTGCTCTTCGGGAACGTACATTCGCGCGCTGGCGCACGAGATGGGACAAAAGCTCGGCTGCGGCGCGCATCTTGCGGAAATCTCGCGTCTCGCCGTAGGGGAATTTTCGTTGGAGCAGGCGATCAAGCTCGAAGAATTGGCCGAAGGCGCGAAAGCCGGAAAGTTCGCGGACTATTTGATCAAGCTCGAAAATTTACTGCCCAATTTTCCACGGGCGAATGTGCTCCCGATTGTGGAGCGCCGCGTGCGACATGGAACGAAATTCAACGTGGCGGTGGCGCAGATTCAACCGGGTCGCGTCCAGCCAGCCCCGGGAGCGATTTCGGAGTTGGACGCCGGCGAACCGAAGTCCCCGAAGTTGCGCGTATTCAACCAACAGAATAAATTGATCGCGATTGCCGAGGCGGTTGTGCCGCGCACGTATCAGCCGGTGGTTGTGTTTGAGCCCTTGTAATGATGATGCGCCATGCGTATTGAGTTGAGATCGTTGTCTTGAGGAGCTGCGAATGAGTGCTGCTTCCGTTCCGTCACCCAATCACGGATCGATTCTCGGAATGAGCAAGCTCGTTACCGTGAAAGACGAAGTCGGCACGCAAGGCGTTAACCCAGAACGAGGCCGCACACTTTGCGGCGAACTCGAA
>JAFAZL010000656.1 GCA_019239815.1 Acidobacteriota bacterium | reverse complement strand
GGCTTCATCTTGATGACGATTCTCACGCTGACCACTGGCTCCGCCTTCATCATGTGGCTCGGCGAACAAATCAGCGAACGCGGCATCGGCAACGGTATGTCGCTGATCATTTTTGTCGGCATCGTCGTCGGCTTGCCGCGCGCCATTCTAGACCTGTACGAAAAAGCGCAAACGCAAGCATGGGGCGCATTCACTCCGCTCGTGCTCATCGCCCTGGTCGTGATGATGCTCGCGGTCGTCGCCTTCATCGTCTACGTCGAAGGCGGCCAGCGCCGCATCCCGGTGCAATATGCGAAGCGCGTCGTCGGGCGCCGCGTGATGGGTGGCCAGTCCTCCTATCTCCCGCTGCGCGTTAATTCCGGCGGCGTCATCCCGCCGATTTTCGCCAGCTCGCTGCTCGCGTTTCCGGCGACCGCTGCGTTGGTGTTCGGCACGAAATACGCTTTCGTCAAGAGTTTCAGCCAGGTCGTCGCGTTCGGCGAGCCGCTCTATAACTTGATCTACGTCGTTCTGATCATCTTGTTCGCCTTCTTTTACGTCGGCATCGTCTTCAATCCGACGGAGCTCGCCGACAACATGCGCAAGAACGGGGGTTTCATCCCGGGTATTCGTCCTGGCCGCACCACCAGCGATCACGTCAGCAAGATCCTCAAGCGCCTCACGTTCATCGGCGCGATCTACCTTGCGATCGTCTGCTTGCTGCCGGAATGGCTGATCACCGGCGTGCACCTCGACCATATCGGCTGGGGCATCGGCGCATGGTTCGACCGGCACTTCCCGGTCTGGTTCCTCAAGGGTCTTGGCGTTCAGTTTTATTTCGGCGGCACTTCGTTGCTGATTGTCGTCGGCGTAGCGATGGATACCGTGCAGCAGCTGGAAGCACAGCTCGTCATGCGCAACTATGAAGGATTCGCACGGAAGGGCCGTCTCCGCGGTCGTCGCTAATGGCAACCAGCGGCAACGCGGCGGAGCAGCGCTCCGTGGGACTGTTGGATCGTGCGGTAATTTTTCTCGGGCCTCCGGGCGCGGGAAAAGGTACGCAAGCGAAAGAGTTGGCGCGCAAGTACGGCGTGCCGCATCTTTCGACGGGCGACATGCTTCGCGAGAATATCGTGAAGAACACGCCGCTCGGGCAGTTGGCAAAGCCCATCATGGACCGCGGGCAGTTGGTTTCCGACTCGCTCGTGCTCAAGATGGTCGCGGATCGCATCGAAAAGCCGGATTGCTGGCATGGGTTCGTTTTCGACGGCTTCCCGCGGACGGTAGCGCAGGCTCAGTATCTGGGCGTTTTGCTCGCGCAGCATGGTTACAAACCGTTGCTCGTGATTCACCTGGCGATTGATCCGGCTCTCGTGCTCCGGCGCATCACCGGCCGGCGCACCTGCAAGATCGGCGGCGAGATTTACAATATTTTCGATCGCCCGCCGAAGGTCGAAGGCCGTTGCGACAATGATGGCGGCGAACTCGAACAGCGCGCCGACGATCGTGAAGAAATTGTCGCTCCGCGCCTGCAAGCGTACGAGAAACAGACCGCGCCGCTGGTTGCGTATTACAAGCGGCTCGGCCGGTTGCACACCGTGGATGCGTCAAAAAGCGTGCCCGACGTGATGTGCACCATCAGCGATATCGTAACCGCCGCGATTTAGGGCGGCCGTGAGTCGTCCGGGTGGGGCCGGACTAGTGAACGGAAATGGCGATTCATCTGCGCAGTGCGGACGAGCTTCAAAAAATGCACCGCGCAGGTCTCGTTGTTCACGAAGTCCTGCAGGCTCTCAAAGGAATCGTTCGGCCGGGTATTACGACGATGGACCTCGAGAAGTTTGCCGAGGAAAAAATCGCCGGTAAGCCCGGGAAGGCGGCGTTCAAGGGTTATCGCGGTTACCCCTGCACGCTCTGCACTTCGGTGAACAGCGAGATCGTTCACGGGATTCCGTCGGTCAAGCGGAAGCTTCGCGAGGGCGACATCGTCTCGATCGACTTCGGGATGGAGGTGGACGGCTACTTCGGGGATTCGGCGGTGACTGTGCCGGTTGGGCAGATCGCTCCGGAAACCGAGAAGTTGTTGAAAGTGACTCGAGAGTCGCTGGATCGCGCGATCGACAAAATGCGCCCGGGCAATCGGCTGGGCGATGTCGGAAACGCGGTGCAGACTTGGGTCGAGCAGCACGGGTATTCTGTGGTTCGTGAGTTTGTTGGTCACGGCATCGGCACGAGGATGCATGACGAGCCCAATCTTCCGAACTATGGGGATCCCGGTCGCGGTGCGCGGTTGCAGGAAGGCATGGTCATTGCCATCGAGCCGATGGTGAATGCCGGCAAACCTGACGTCCACATGCGCGACGAATGGGTCGCTGAAACGGCCGACGGCAAACCGTCCGCTCACTTCGAGCATACGGTCGCCGTTACCGCCAACGGACCCTGGATTTTGACGCGGCCCAAGGATGCAACCGGCCCGTCCTGGTAACACGCAGTTAGATTTGGAGCTTATGCCGAGACCGCAGGACGACGACAAGAAGAAAGGTGACTCGGGTAATCCGAAAGAGGATGCCATCGAGGTCATGGCCACGGTGATTGAGCCGTTGCCAAACGCAATGTTCCGTGTCGAACTGGAGAACAAGCACCGCGTTCTGGCGCACGTCTCTGGCAAGATGCGCAAGAATTTTATCCGCATCCTTGCGGGCGATAAGGTCGCTGTGGAGCTTTCTCCCTACGACCTGACCCGCGGACGGATTGTGTACCGCTATAAGTAGCTGAAAAGAAGCGGCTTGGGATCTGAATCCATGCTGCATCTAATAGTAAGGCGACGAAGCCGCCAAACGGGTTTGAAGGAGTCGGAGCAACATGAAAGTTCGAGCGTCAGTAAAAAAGATTTGTGACAAGTGCAAGGTCATCCATCGGCGCGGTGTTGTGCGTGTGATTTGCAGCAACCCGAAGCACAAGCAGCGTCAGGGATAAGGGATTCAGCCCGTTAAGGGCATGGACTTAGGATCAAGGAGAAGGTATGGCTCGTATTGCTGGTGTAGATCTTCCGGTGCAAAAGCGGCTGTGGGTTGGACTCACGTCCATCTACGGCATCGGACAAGAGCGCGCGCGTAAGCTCGCTGAAAAGGCGAACGTCGACGCTTCGAAAAAGATTCGCGATCTGACCGAAGACGAGGTCAACCGCCTCCGTAACGAGATCGAGAAGGAAGGCCGCGTCGAGGGCGATCTCCGCAAAGAGATCCAGATGAACATTCGGCGGCTCATCGAAATCCAGGCGTATCGCGGCATTCGTCACCGCCGCAATCTGCCGGTTCGCGGCCAGCGCACGCACACCAACGCTCGCACCCGTAAGGGTCCGCGCCGCGGCGCCGTCGCGGCCAAGAAGAAAGTCACCGGCAAGAAGGGCTGACCTTCACCACGGTTTTGTAGGGGCGGGGCCCTTTTGGGGAAACAAACCGCCCGGCGTAAAGGCCAAGCACGACGAACGATTTTGGCACCACCGATTCGAAGAAACGGAGCACGAAGTGGCAAAGGAACCGACAAACGCAACACCCGACGCCCCAGCAGCAGGAAAACCGGCCGCGGCGGGCAAGCGCAAGAAAGAATTCAAGAAGAAGCGCGAACGCCGCACCATCCCTCACGGCTTGGTGCACATCGCTGCGTCGTTCAACAACACGCAGATCGCGATCACCGATACCGACGGCCGCACCGTGTGTTGGTCCTCGGCCGGCGCGATCGGCTTCAAGGGTTCGCGTAAGGGCACGCCCTACGCCGCGCAGCAGGCTTCGCTTGC
>JAFAZL010000649.1 GCA_019239815.1 Acidobacteriota bacterium | reverse complement strand
CGTTCGAGCTGCAAAAGAGAATCGTTGCGGCGCGCAAAGCTGACGCGATCGGCGATGTTTTGCTGCTGTGCGAGCATCCGCATGTGATTACGCTGGGGCGCAGCGGGAAGCGCGAAAATTTGCTGGCTTCGGAGCGGGTGCTGGCGCAGAAGGGCGTGGAGTTTCACGCGACGAATCGTGGCGGCGACATTACGTATCACGGGCCGGGGCAGATCGTCGGGTATCCAGTGATTCAGCTGGCGGCGATTCGGCGGGATGTTGTGTGGTATGTGCGGATGCTGGAAGAGGTCATGATTCGCACGTGCGCGGATTTCGGCATTACAGCGCGGCGCGAAGAGGGCAAAACCGGCGCGTGGATCGATTCGTCTGCGGCCGCAACGACGGACAGCGCGCCGATAGCGGCGGAGAAGATCGGTGCGATCGGGGTGCATATCAGTCGCTGGATTACGTCGCATGGGTTTGCGTTTAACGTTGCCACTGATTTGCGCTATTTCGATTTGATCGTGCCGTGCGGCATCGCTGAGCGCAAAGCAACATCGCTGGAAAAAGTTTCGAGACGCGCGGTGAAGCGGAACGAAGCAGCGTCGAAGATCGTCGAACATTTCGGCGAAGTTTTTGGGCGCGAGCCGCAGGTGGCGACGCGAGAAGAATTGCTCGCCGTACTGGAGCGATTCGAGCAGCAGGCAGTTGCAGTTCCGGCGTAGCGGCGAAAAGCAGATCCCTCGCTACGCTCGGGATGACAACGCGGGAAAGTTGAGCGCCGGCAGGGACAGAGCGGCGTTGAGCGTTGGAAAAACGAGATTCGCACGACCGTGAGCCAGGCGGGACGCCTGCTCACCGGAGACAGAATGAAGAACGTCGAGCTCTCACGGCAGCAGCATCTCGATCTCTACTACCACATGCGGCTCAACCGCGCCGTTGAAGACACGATGGTCAAACTGTTCCGCCAGAACAAAATCGTTGGCGGACTTTATTCCAGCCTCGGCCAGGAAGCGGTTTCGGTCGGCACTGCCTCCGCTCTTCAGAAAAAAGACTGGCTCGCGCCCATGATTCGCAACATCGGGGCGCTCCTGGTGAAAGGCGTTCCGCCGCGCGACATCTTCACGCAGCACATGGCGAAGTACACTTCGCCGACGCTCGGCAAAGACGGCACCAGCCATTTCGGCGACCTCGAAGATCTGCACATCGTTTCGCCGATCTCGATGCTCGGCGACCTCATCCCGGTGATGACCGGCGTCGCAATGGCCGGGCGCTATCTCGGACAAAAAATTGTTGCGATGACATGGATCGGCGACGGCGGCAGCTCGACCGGCGTCTTTCACGAGGGACTGAATTTCGCCGCCACGCAGAAGGCTCCGTTCGTTCTCGTGCTCGAAAATAACGGCTGGGCGTACTCGACTCCTGTGAAGCGCCAGGTGCCGATCGAAAATCTCGCCGACCGCGCGAAGGCTTACGGCATCGACAGCTACATCGTCGACGGCAACGACGTCGCCGATGTCTACACCACGGCGAAGGAAGCCGTCGAACGCGCGCGCAATGGCGAAGGGCCCATCCTGATCGAAGCGAAAACCTTCCGTCGCATGGGCCATGCGCAACACGATCCTGCCGAATATGTCCCGAAGGATCAGCGCGCACATTGGGAAGCGCGCGATCCAATTTTGCTCCACGAAAAATTCCTGACCGAACAGGGCTATCTCGACGACGCAACGAAGAAAGAAATACAGACCAAGCTCGACACGCTGCTCTCGAAAGAGCGCGATTTCGCCGAAAGTTCGCCGATGCCGCCGCCGGAACTTGCCGAAAAGGGCGTCTATTGTACCGGCGACGATTGCCACAAGATTCGCGCGAAGTGGGAGCGCGATAAATCGGAAGTGATGCCTCCGAAAGCGAGTATTGATGCGAGCTGGGTGGTCGAAGGATTCGGACGCGGGAAGAGTTCAGGGGGCGGAACGGCGCCGATTCACTTTGGCGATACCGCGCAGAGCGAAGAGCGCAAGGCCGTCGAAGAAAAGCTTTCGCCGGAGACGCCGGAAGAAGTCGTGACGGAAGAAGTAATCAAGCCTTCGGCGAAAGCAGCCGCAAAAACTGCGGCGAAATCGACGAACGGCGCCGGCAAGTCGAAGCCAAGCAAGAACGGCAATGGCGCCGCCCGCAAGCCGCTCGCGAAGGTCGCCGCGAAAGTTGCCGCCAAGCCTGCGGCGAAGGCTACATCGAAATCATCCGCAAAGAAGCCCGCCGCCAAACCCGTCAAAAGCGCCGCGAAGAAAGGCCGGAGGTAACCCATGGCAAAGACTTCCACCGCTCCGGCAACAAACGCAGCCACAAACGGCGGCAAGAACGACGCGCCAACGCAAGTCACCTTCCTCGAAGCCATCAAGCAAGCGATGTACGAAGAGATGGAGCGCGACCCGTCTGTCGTCGTGATCGGCGAAGACGTCGGCGTCTACGGCGGCGCGTTCAAGACAAGCGAAGGCCTGCTAGCGAAATTCGGCTGGGAGCGCGTCATCGACACGCCGATCAGCGAGAGCGCGATCATCGGCGCCGCGTGCGGCATGAGCTATCTCGGCCTGCGTCCGATCTGCGAGATGCAGTTCATCGACTTCATCGTCTGCGCGTTCAATCAGCTGACGAATTTCGTCGCCAAGGGACACTACCTCTGGAACGCGCCCGCGCCGATCGTCGTGCGCGGACCTTCCGGCGGCGGCGTCCACGGAGGCCCGTTTCACTCGGCGAATCCCGAAATGTATTTCGTGCACACGCCGGGGCTGAAGGTTATCTATCCCTCCACACC
>JAFAZL010000639.1 GCA_019239815.1 Acidobacteriota bacterium | reverse complement strand
CGAAAATCGACGAACTGTGAATCTCACATCGAACTCGCCGCACATCTGTCTGCTGCTAGCCCGACTTCACTTTCCTCCCGTCGCGCAAACAAGCGAATCCCGTCAGGGATTCGCTCGCTTGCCACGGTTTTAGACAGGCTGATCGTTAAAAATACAATTTAAGTGCAAATTGTATTTCGCGCTGATCGTTCTGGCCGTCGCGCGTCGACGTAATCGTGCCAAAACTATTGCTCGTGTAATCCAGGGCGCCGGGGGCCGCAGTCACGCCGTTACCGCCGAATCCGGGATTCGAGAAGTTCGGATGATTCGTCAGGTTGAAAAACTCCGAACGGAACTCCAGCCGGAACCTCTCGGAAAGTTGGAACACCTTGAATAGCGAGAAGTCCAGGCGGTGGAATCCAGGTCCGACAAAATTGTCGGGCCCGCCGCCGAGCACGCTGTAATCAGTCTGACCGATTGTGGTCGCCACGGGCGGCGTCGCAAATGCTGCCGGGTTAAGCCACTGATTGACGTTGTGCGGACCTGCGTATGGATTTTGCCCCGAAACTTTATCCGCGAAGCAACCGAAGCCCGACGTCGTGCTGGTTGCGCACGGTACCGTGCCGGGTTGCCCGTCCTGCAACGTGAGAATCCAGTTTGTCACCCAACCACCGAGAATCGCATTCACCGCGCGACCGCTGTCGTGCAAGAACATCTTGCCGCGGCCGATCGGCAGCTCGTAGATGCCACTGATATGTACGACCTTGTTGATGTCGAAGTCGCACCGCCCGAAGTCCTTGTTAATGCCCCAATTGGGCAGGAACGGTGCGCGGTATCCGGTGTTCGCTGTCGCGTTCAGCACGTCCACCGCGTCTGTCATACAGTTCGACCAGGTGAAGTTCGCCAACACGCTCAGTCCCTTGTTGAATCGATGTTCGTAGTTCGTCTGCAACCCGTTGTAGTGGCTATTGCCGGCATACGAGGTATACGTAATACCCGAGAAATCCGGGTACGGCGAAAACGCCAGCGAATCCAGACCCAACGGCAGAATTTCCCGCGGCGTGTTTGGATTCACATACACCGCGAGGTGATGCACGGTGTTTCCGACGTATCCGATCTGAAGCGTGTCATTTGCGGCAAGCTGGTATTGCGCGGTCAGGTTATAACCCTGCGTGTTCGGCGTCTTATTGTGAAAGTCTTCGCCGATGAACGCCACGCCGCCGGGCTCGACCGCAGCCGAAGTGAGCGGAATGTGCGCTAGTCCATTCTCGATCGTGGCGATGGAACCGTCCCCGAATGTGATCGGTGCATTTGGAACGAGGTTCGGGTAGTCCAGGTTGAATTGGAATGGGAAGTCGTTGTACGTCAGCAACGCCGAGTTCTCGAAGCCGCCGTAGAAAATTCCGTAACCGCCACGCAACACGAATTTCGGCTTGATCTGATAGGCGAACCCGACGCGCGGAGCGAAGTTCGTCTTTTGCGCGACGCCGAGTCCCGCTTGCCCCGTACACTGAAGCGCGATGTTGTCGGTTGCCAGCGCCGCGGTGAAGTCCCCAGAAAACGGAGTGTTGCAACGCTTATTCGTCAAGTAGAACGTAGAAGTCCCGCCGGCACCCGCCGTCGCTGACGGTACGAAGTTGGACTGCGCTCCATAGTTTTCCGTTAGCTCTCCGAAGTACTCGTAACGCAGGCCCAAATTGACCGTGAGTTTCGAAGTCACCTTGATGTCGTCTTGGCCATAGCCCGCGTAGTAGTTGCGTTTCATCGAAGTCAAGGCGATGTTGGACGCTTGGACCTGGTCTGCACCGCCGACGAAATCCGCAGCACCCGGCACCGTTCCCGGAGTCGGCGTGAGCAGCAGTTGCGCGAGGCCCGTGTTGCCTCCGGTCGTCGAAGGAATTTCTGTGTAAACGCCGCTGAAGCTCCATGCTCCGCGGCCTGACGGCGGCTGGAGAATGTTGAACCCGAGCCGCTGGTACTGGAAGCCGACTTTGATCGTGTGCCGACCCATGGACTTCGTGAGATTGTCAGTGACCTGCG
>JAFAZL010000344.1 GCA_019239815.1 Acidobacteriota bacterium | reverse complement strand
GTCAGCAAACTCCGTGAGCTTTCGCCGTTATATGAGATGGCCAAGGAAGGCATCGATATCTCCAAGGTGAAGTGGACGGCCGCCTGACAAAATATTTCGACTGAAAAAGAGGACACAAAGCACATGGCTAATGAAGGGACAATTCGGATTCACCGTTCAATCGGTGGCGTTGGAGCGGCGTTTCGGGTATCGTTCGTGCCCTACGACTCCGACGGCGAAGGCACAGCAGGCGTTCGTTCGTTTCACGAAGTGCAGCAGGTTCGCACTTTCTTGAAGAGTCTCGGCGTGAACGCGGAAGTCATTCGCGATGTTCAGCGGCAACTCACCGCAGGCCGTTCGGCGTCGGTTCCCAACGTCGCCATCGCCGAAGATGTGGTAAAGAGTTCCGGTCTGCACGCGACTGCAAAAGTCGGCGCCGGGCGCTAACGCATTTAGTACGGATACAAAGCTACGTTTGTCGAATCTAAAGTTTTGGAAGTAAAGGAGCAGCAACGACATGGCTTACAGTGAAAAGGTCGTCGACCACTACAACAACCCCCGCAACGTCGGCAGCCTGCCCAAGGAAGATCCCAACGTCGGGACCGGCCTTGTCGGCGCGCCCGAATGCGGCGACGTGATGAAGCTGCAGATGAAGATCAACCCTGATACCAACGTGATCGAAGAGGCGAAGTTCAAGACCTTCGGTTGCGGCTCGGCGATCGCCAGCTCGTCTCTTGCCACGGAATGGGTCAAGGGCAAGACCGTCGAAGAAGCGCTCAACATCAAGAACACCGATATCGTTCGCGAACTCGCGCTTCCTCCGGTCAAGATTCACTGCTCGGTCCTCGCCGAAGACGCCATCAAGGCCGCCATCGGCGACTGGAAGAAAAAGCACGGCGTCGAAGTTCCGGCCCATGAGAGAGCTTCGGCCGGACACTAATTCGTCCTTAGGGCCTGCATTCCTGCACACGTTGTCATCCTGAGACGACCCGACAGGGTAGTCGAAGGATCTCAACTTAGGCCCGGGCACCAAGGTAAGACTATGGCAACACTCGAAACCATTTCGCCTAGCACACCGACCATCCGCGTCACCGAGCGCGCCGCTCAAAAAATCCGCGCCTTGCTCGAAAAGGACGGCGTGCCCCTCGACCAGGGAGGCCTTCGTGTTGGCGTGCAGGGCGGCGGTTGCTCGGGGCTCTCGTACGCGATGCGTCTCGACACGCAGGCGCGCGACCGCGACAAGATTTTCGAGGAATTCGGCGCCCGCATTTTCGTCGATCCAAAGAGCCTTTTGTATCTTGCCGGCACCGTCCTCGAGTACGAAGAGACCCTGATGCGTCAGGGATTCGTCTTCCAGAATCCCAACGCCGCGCGTAGCTGCGGCTGCGGCAGTTCGTTCACCGCGTAAGTGCCGCCGGTATTCGCCGGCGTGGTGAACGGAACCCGAGTGGTTTCAGAAGTGGCCGGCAGCCGATCGCCAGCCACTTTTTTTGTTTTCTGCGCAATGCGTCTTCGTGCGCACCCTAAGGTAAGCGAGATTTGAACGAGAGCCTAAATTCTATGGCTACTTCTTCGGCAGCTCCCGCACGCCAAGACTATTTCGCGATCTTCAGCCTGCCGCGCAAGCTGTGGATTGAAATGCCCGGCCTCGAGCAGAAATTTCTGCAGCTCAGCTGGAAGCTACATCCCGACAATTTTGTGAACGCCTCCGCCGAAGAGCAGGCTGACTCGCTGAAGCGCAGCTCGGCCCTGAACGATGCATATCGCGTTCTGCGAGATCCGGTCGCCCGCGTCGAATACCTGCTCGAAATTGAAGGCGCTCGGAAAGAGGGCGAGCAGAAGCAGCAAGCCCCGCCCGAGCTGCTCGAAGAAGTGTTTGAGCTGAACGAATCTCTCGACGAACTGCGCGAAGCGAAGGCGAGTGGCGGCAATCTCGAAACCTTGAAATCGCGTCTCGAACTCGCCGAAACCGGCTTTCAGCAAAAGTTGCTCGAAGTCGATCAACAGCTTTTCTCAGCGGCGAAACAATGGGACGCGGCCATCGACGCAGACGCCGCCGATTCAGACCGCGATGCGATCAAGATTCGACTCAACGAGCTGCTCAACCGCCGCTCTTACATCCGCAACCTAGTCAACAGCGTCGCAAAGGAATTAGCCTGAGATATGGGAAGAATTGTAGGAATTGATCTAGGAACCACGAACAGTCTCGTCGCATATATCGATCCAGCGACGAATGCTCCGAAGTGTATTGTCGGACCGAGTGGAAGCACGCTTTGCCCCTCGGTCGTGAGCATCGACCCTGACGGCAGCGTCATTGTCGGCGAGCCAGCGCGTCGCCGCCTCCTCACGCAACCCGATCGCAGCATCTACTCCGTCAAGCGCCTGATGGGGCGCGGGGTGGCGGACATCCAAGATGAACTGAAGCTCTTTCCGTTCCGGATCGACCCGTCGAGCAAGAATGTCATTCGCGTGAAACTCGGAGAGAAGACTTTCACGCCGCCGGAAATTTCCGCGTTCATCCTGCGCGA
>JAFAZL010000275.1 GCA_019239815.1 Acidobacteriota bacterium | reverse complement strand
TCTCGGCGATGATTTTGAGCAAGCTGAAGTCGGCAGCCGAGGACTTCCTCGGTGAGAAGGTGCAGAAGGCGGTTATCACCGTTCCTGCATACTTCAACGACGCGCAGCGCCAAGCGACGAAGCAGGCTGGCGAAATCGCGGGCCTCGAAGTCGTGCGCATCATCAACGAGCCGACGGCGGCTGCGTTGGCGTATGGACTCGACAAAAAGAGCGACGAAACCATCGCGGTCTACGACCTCGGCGGCGGCACGTTCGACATCTCGGTTCTCGAAGTTGGCGCCGGCGTCGTCGAAGTGAAATCCACCAACGGCGACACGCACCTCGGCGGTGACGACGTCGACCAGCGCATCGTCGATTGGCTCATCGATGAGTTCAAGAAGGAAAACAGCATCGACCTCAGCAAGGACCGGATGGCGCTGCAACGCCTGAAGGAAGCGGCGGAGAAGGCCAAAATCGAGCTGTCGCAGATGATGGAGACCGAAATCAATCTCCCCTTCATCACCGCAGGCGCGAGCGGCCCGATCCACATGCAGGTCAAGCTGACGCGGACTCGCCTTGAACAGTTGATGAACGATTTGCTCGAGCGCTCGATGAAGCCGGTGAAACAGGCTCTCGAGGACGCGAAGATGTCGCCGAACGACATTCAGGAAGTCGTGCTCGTCGGCGGTTCGACGCGTATCCCGAAAGTTGTTTCGCTTGTGCGCAACTTCTTCGGCGGCAAAGAGCCTCACAAGGGCGTCAATCCGGACGAAGTCGTGGCAGTCGGCGCGGCGATTCAGGGCGCGGTGCTCGGCGGCGAAGTGAAAGACATTCTGCTGCTCGACGTGACTCCGCTCTCGCTGGGCGTTGAAACTCTCGGCGGCGTGATGACCGTGCAGATTCCGCGCAACACGACGATTCCGACGCGCAAAGTCGAAACCTATTCGACCGCTTCGGACAATCAGTCGGGCGTCGAAATCCACGTCATGCAGGGCGAACGAAAATTCGCCAAGGACAACCGCTCGCTCGGCACCTTTAAGCTGGATGGAATTCCGCCAGCTCCGCGCGGCACACCGCAAATCGAAGTGACCTTCGACATCGACGCGAACGGCATCTTGAACGTCAGCGCGAAGGACAAGGCCACGAACAAAGAACAGAAGATCACCATTCAATCTTCCACCGGCCTCACGAAAGAAGAAGCCGAGAAGATGCGCGTCGAAGCGGAGTCTCACTCCGAGGAAGACCGCCGCAGAATGGAAGAGGTCGAATCGCGCAACAGGCTCGACGGCCTGGTTTACCAAGCCGAAAAACTCGTGCGTGAGAATCGCGAAAAGATCGCCGACGGTGACGTGAAGTCCGCCGAAGAAGCGATCGACGACGCGAAGAAGGCGATGAACGAGGGCGGCACGGCGCGGCTGCGGTCGGCGACGGAAAACGTCGAGCGCACGCTGCACAAGATCGCCGAGACGCTGTACAAGACTGGCCAACAGGCCGGAGCTGCCGCAGGTGCGGGAGCCGGGCCTTCGGCGGGTGCGGGGCCAAGCGAAAGCTCGTCCAGCAGCGCGGGCCAGGAGAAAAAGCCCGATGATGTGATCGACGCCGAATATGTCGACGTCGATGAAAACAAGCGGCCCAACTAACCGTAACGGAAGTTGGGCCTGAACCGTGGGACCGGGGCGCAGCAACTCAAGAAGGCTGCGCCCCAACATGGTTTAACGCAGGATTTCGTAACGTGAATTTTGCGGTGATCGCTGGCCGCAGCAAGCCTTGCAGTCGGCGCAAAGTTTATAGCGTCGCGCGATCGACGCGCACACGATGGCGACAACAACGAAACAAGATTATTACGAGTTGCTCGGAGTCCCGCGCAAAGCGACCACCAAAGAAATTCGCGCCTCTTTCCGGAAACTCGCGCGCAAGTACCACCCCGACCTGAATCCCGGCGACAAATCCGCCGAAGAAAAATTCAAGCAGCTTCAGGAAGCTTACGACGTTCTGTCCGACACAAAAAAACGTCAGATGTACGACCAAGTGGGCTTCTACAGCGATAACTATCAACCCGGCGGACCGCCTCCGGGCAGCGAATCGTCAGGTGGTGGACCGAACGTCAATTTCGATTTCGGCGGATTCGATTTTGGGCAGGGCTCCGGCTCGCCAGGCGCGCCAGGCAGCGTTGGCGGCACCGGCGGCGCGAGCTTCCGCGATCTCTTCAGCCAGTTTTTCCGCGGCGGCAGTCATGGCGGCGATCTCGACGTCGAGCAGGAACCCGGCGGCGATCTCGAATATCAAATTGAAATCGATTTCTGGGATGCCGTGCGCGGCGCCGTAAAAAAACTTCAGATCACGCGCATGGAAGCATGCGAAACGTGCCACGGCACTGGCGCGGTCGGCTCCCCACAAACCTGCCCGACTTGCGGCGGCAGCGGCACGATCCAGCAAGCCGCTGGCAAGATGCGTTTCAACGTCCCCTGCACGCGCTGTGGCGGCACCGGTAAACTTCGCACCGCCTGCAAGACCTGCGGCGGTGAAGGCCGCATCCGCCGCACCGAGACGATCGATGTGCGCATTCCCGCGGGAATTGCGAGCGGTTCGCGCGTCCGCGTCCCCAGCAAAGGCAACGCCGGCACGATGGGCGCTCCGGCGGGCGATCTCTATCTGCGCGTTGATGTAAAACCGCACGCGTTCTTCGAACGCAAAGGCAACGACCTTTACGTAAAAGTTCCGGTCACGGTGGCCGAAGCGACGCTCGGTTCGAAAGTCGAAGTCCCGACCATCGACGGCCGCTCGCTCGTTCGAATTCCGCCGGGCACCAATAGCGGCTCGACGCTGCGCCTGCGCGAAAAAGGTGTTCAGGGACGCAATGGAACGCGCGGTGACGAGTACGTCGAAATCCAAGTGATCGTCCCAAAACCGACCGACGAACGCGTGCGCAACCTGATGAAGGAACTCGAGCAGATCGAACCCGAGGACCCTCGCAAGGATTTGTTCGCGAAAGCAGGCAACTGACACAAGGCCGAAACACTGGCGGCTTAGAATTTCGAGCGAGTGAGTACCAAGCAGTCGAAGAGAAATCTGTATGGCGATACGTGGAAGAAAACGGGCGAAAGCCGGCTACATGATCAGCGCGGTGGCGGAGCTGTATAAACTCCACCCGCAAACCCTGCGCCTCTATGAACGCGTCGGCTTGCTCAAGCCGTCGCGCTCGCAAGGCAACACGCGTCTCTACACCGACGAAGATCTCGAGCGTCTCGACGTCATCCTGACGCTCGCGCGCGACATGGGCGTGAATCTCGCCGGCATCGAAATCATTCTCAACATGCGCGAAAAGATGGTCGAGATGGAAAAG
>JAFAZL010000265.1 GCA_019239815.1 Acidobacteriota bacterium | reverse complement strand
CCGAAAGCAATGGGGAAGGCAGAGACTGCATCCCGCAACAAAAACGTTTCTGGCGCTGCGGATAGCGGTGAATCGGGAATTGGAGGCTCTCGGGCAGTTTCTTTCTCGGACCCCCGCCACAATGAATTCTGGAGGCCGCCTGGTGGTCTTGAGTTACCACTCGGGCGAGGACCGGCTCGTTAAGCGAGCGTTTCAAGAGGGTGAGCGTCAGGGGACGCTCCGGGTTCTGACCAGGCATGTGATCCAGCCGAAAGACGGAGAGATTTCGGCGAACCCACGATCGCGAAGTGCGAAACTGCGGTGCGCGGAAAGAGTGAGTGAATGAAGTCGAGGAAGAAGGGCAGTTCGGTCGCAACACAGTTTCACACAGTAAAAAGAATCGACAATTCAAGGCTGGTGCGGAACGTGCAGCCGGTGCGTTTGAGAAGTTTTTATCGCACGGCGGGACTCGGCGCGCTGATCGCCGCTTGCCTGATGATGTACATCTACCAGCATTTTCGCTGCATCGACCTCAGCTTCCAGCTCGAAGATTTGAAGGCGAAACAATCGCTGTCGAGCTCGCTGAATTCGGAATTGCGGCTGGAGATTGAAGGGCTGCGCGATCCTCGCCGCATCGATGTGATCGCCCGCCGACAACTTGGCCTGACGCAACCGATGCCGACGCAAGTGCAAGAGTACGACGCGCCTGCTGGCGCGGAAGTGGCGGCGGCCGGGTATGCGAGAGCGAACCACGAATAGAGTTTCGGTTGTCCCCGCACGGCTCCACGTGGACCCCGCCCCAGCCGGGGCTTTCACGGTGAATCGTGATTCTCTTCTTCGAATCTTCTACGCAATCTCACCCGCGGTTCCCATCAACGATCAACCGGAGCGCCAGCCGACCTAGGATCCATGCCCAAGAATCGTGTCCACGCCGTTTCGAATGACCGCGCCACGGTCGATAGATTGGTTATCGTGGCGGGCCTGGCGATGCTATGGGCCCTCGCGGTGTTCTTGAGGCTTGGATACTTGCAGTTGGTGCGGCACGGGGATTACCTGGCGCGCGCACAGAAGCAGCAGCAGCGCACGATCGACATCACTCCTCAGCGCGGAACGATCTTTGATCGGGCAGGCCATCCGCTGGCGATGAGTGTGCCAGTCAAATCGGCATTCGCGGTGCCGGCAGAAATCGCTGATGAATCGATGGTGGCGCATCTGCTCTCAGGCATCGTGAATGTGCCGGAAGATGTGCTGCTGCAACGATTTCAGGCTTCGAAAGGGTTTGCGTGGGTGTGCCGGAAGCTTCCGCCGGAAAAAGTGGAAGCGATCACGGCGCTGAACCTGCGCGGGATTTATTTCCAGGATGAAAATCAGCGCTTTTATCCGAAGCGTGATCTTGCCTCGCATGTGTTGGGATTTGTTGATCCTGACGAGCGCGGGCTTGGTGGCATTGAGTATGAGTTCGACAGCCTGATTCGTGGCAAGAGCGAAAAAATCGTAGTGATGGCCGATGCGCGACAGCGCTGGTTCGATGGCAGCGAAGCGCAAAGGGAACGCGGCGCGAACGTCACGCTGACGCTCGACGAAAAGATTCAGTACATCGCGCAGCGTGAACTAGCTGCGGCGATTGCTACCACTCGGGCGCAGGCCGGCAGCGTTGTCGTGATGAACCCGAACAGCGGCGAGATTCTTGCGTTGGCGAATTGGCCGGACTTTAATCCGAATGATGCGACAAAGTCTCCCGCTGAAGCGCGTTTGAATCGGTCGGTGAGCGTCGCGTATGAGCCAGGATCGACTTTCAAGCTGATCACGCTTGCCGCGGCTCTCGATCAGAACGCGATCAGGCCAGACGACATTTTTGATTGCGAGCATGGATCGATCTATTTCAACGGTCGTCGCATTCACGATCACAAGCCATTCGGCTTGCTGAACGTGGGCGAGATCCTGGCGAAGTCGAGCGACGTCGGTGCGATCAAGATCGCGCTCCAGGTGGGGCAGCCGCGATTCTACGACTACATCCGCGCATTCGGATTCGGCTCGCAAACGGGAGTGGATATGCCCGGCGAAAGCCGCGGCATGCTGGCGAAGGTGGATAACTGGGGTGCGACGTCGATCGCATCGATTTCGATGGGGCAGGAAGTCGGGGTCACGCCGATTCAATTGGTCTCGGCAGTCTCGGCGATTGCGAACGGAGGAGTTTGGTACAAACCGCACGTGATCGCGGAGATTCGGCGAGGTGGGAAATTGAAGCCGGCGACCGGTGTGCTCGCGCCGGGAGAACCGCGGCGCGTCATTCGTCCAGAAACGGCAGCGACGCTGAAGCACTTGATGGAAGGCGTTGTCTTAATCACCGGAACCGGCCCGCTTGCACGTCTCGATGGCTGGACGACGGCGGGCAAGACGGGTTCAGCGCAGAAGATCGATCCGAATACTGGCCGATACTCACCGACGAACTTCATTGCGTCATTTACGGGCTTCGCTCCGGTAAACAATCCGGCGGTGACGATTTTGGTTTCGCTCGACTCGCCGGTGGGTTTGCACGAGGGCGGGCAGGTTTCGGCGCCCGTGTTTAAGCGCATTGCGGAACAAGTGTTGCCTTACCTCGACGTGCCGCGCGACGTCCCGCTGAATCAGAGGCTGATTCAGGCCGCGTACAAAAAGCAGGAAGCGATCGACGAGAGCACGCTCGAGGAATCGAGCCCGACGGACTTCAACGCGCAGATTGATGAACCGCCGGCAGATGTTGTTCAGACAAGAGCGCCCGAACCAGTGAAGCGGCCATCAGAAGTGATGATGTCGGTGGAGGATGGCGGGGACGTTACCGTGCCGGATTTTTCGGGAAAGACGATGCGCGACGTAACCACGATGTGCCTGCGATTGGGGCTGGATCCGGTTTTTGTTGGCAGCAATCTTGCATTGGAACAAACGCCGGCCGCAGGCACGGAAGTGAAGCGTGGTTCGCGCGTGACGGTGCAGTTCGGCACGCCACCGCCTGCGAAGGTTGTAAGGACGGCTGCGGCGGCGCACAAGACGGCGAAGCGGTAGTTTTGGACGTGGATTACAGGAGAGAGCCGGCTGAAGTCGGCCGGGAACGAAATTGAGCCTGACGCAAGAGACGGAACGCAAAACGGTTTCGAATGATACGGCTTCGCGCGAGGCTTCAACGCCGAGCCGCGGCACGCGGCCTCCGATGAAGCTCGCTGACGCGCTGAAGGATGTGGAGGCGGATACACCGTCGACGATCAACGGGCGACAAATCAACCAGCTTGGTTGCGATTCGCGGAAGGTGCAGCCGGGTTCGTGCTTCTTTGCGCTGCATGGAGCGAAGACGGACGGCAATGCATTCGTGAAAGATGCCGTGGCCCGCGGCGCGGTGGCGATTGTCAGCGAAGAGCGACAACCTTCGGATTTGCCGAGTAACGTTTTGTGGATCCGCGTGCGCGAGGCACGGAAGTCGCTCGCGATCGCTGCGGCGAATTTCTTTGGGCATCCGGGTCAAGCGTTGAAGATGGCGGCCGTAACGGGCACGAACGGCAAGACCACGACAACTTCGATCATCGATTCGATCATTAAGGCTTCGGGCGCTAAGACCGGATTGTTTGGAACGATTGCATACCACACGCCTGCGGGCGACTATCCGGCCCCGAATACGACGCCCGAGTCGGTGGACTTACAGGGATTTCTCGCGGAGATTCGCGACAACGGCGGAAAGTACGCGGTGCTTGAAGCCAGTTCGCACGCGCTTTCGATGGATCGATTGTGGACGCTTCATTTCGCTGCGGCGGTGTTCACCAACCTCACGCGCGAGCACATGGATTATCACAAGAATTTCGACGACTACTTCGCCGCGAAGCGGCGGCTGTTTGATGGCACTGGCGCGGGAGTCCCGGACGCAGCGATCATCAACATCGACGATGAATATGGCAAGCGGTTGGCTGGCCACGCGAAAAACGTGGTGACGTACGGGCTTGACTCATCCGCGCAGATCACGACCAAAAAATTCCAACTGACGTTCTCAGGTCTTTCGTTCACGGCGCAAACACCGAAAGGCAAAGTGCAGATTTCGTCGCCGCTCGTTGGACGAATCAACGTCTACAACATTCTTGCGGCGATTGGTGCGGCGCAGGCGCTCGACATCTCAAACGATGTCATCGCAGCCGGGATTCAAGGCCTCGAAAACGTCTCGGGGAGATTTCAGCGCATCGATCTCGGCCAGCCATTTTTTGTTGTTGTGGATTATGCCCACACCGACGACGCGCTCGAAAAGCTCATTCACACGGCGCGCGAGCTGAATCCAAAGGGACGCATCATCACGCTGTTCGGATGCGGCGGATGGAAAGATCGCACGAAGCGTCCGGTGATGGGCGAAGTCTCCGGCAGGCTCAGCGATCTTACGATTCTGTCGAACGACAATCCACGCACCGAAGATCCCCTGAAGATCATCAACGACATTATTGTCGGCTTGCAGAAAGCGAACGCGAAATATCTTGTCGAACAGGATCGGCAAAAGGCAATCGCGCTGGCGATGGATCAAACGCGGCCGGGCGACATTGTGCTGCTCGCCGGCAAAGGCCACGAGGACTATCAAATTCTAGCCGACCGCACGTTGCATTTTGACGATCGCGAGGAAGCACGGCGAGTGCTGCGCGAACGCGGATATGACGAGCCGCCACAAAGTCAACCGCCGGCCGGCAGCGGCAAAGAGTTTGGCACCTAGCTCGCTCTGCTGAGGGTTAGGTCCTGGGGTTCTCGGTGCCAATGAGTGGAGCATCGTTACCATTCGTCAGGAGGAGCCCTCGAAACTGTGAAAACCGACCGATCCGTGTGGTATTTCGGTAAACGGAGTCCTTTGAGGCGTTTATGCGGTGGACGATTACACAGGTGGCTGACGCGGTGGGTGCTCGGGCGGGCGCAGGGCTCGACCCCGTGGCCCGGCTGGCCGGCGTCTCGATTGATTCTCGGACCGTACGTGCAGGCGAGCTGTTCGTCGCCATACACGGACCGAGTCATAACGGACACGATTACGTGGAGGGTGCGCTCGGACGCGGCGCTGTCGGCGCAATGGTCGCCGAATCGGAGGTTGGACGATATAGCGAGGCGGTTCGAGCGAAGTGCCTCGTCGTGGCCGACACCTTCGTCGGACTCAAGCAGTTTGCGCGGGCAGTGCGCGAGGCGTGGGGCGGGAAGATCGCCGGGGTCACGGGCAGCGTCGGGAAGACCACTACCAAAGAGATCCTGGCGGCATTGCTGGGCGCGCGGCTGCGCATCCTGAAGTCGGAAGGAAATTTTAACAACGAGTACGGGCTGCCACTGACGCTGTTTCATCTCGATGAGACGCATCAGGCGGCAGTGCTGGAGATGGGGATGTCGCGGCGCGGCGAATTGTCGCGGCTGGCGGAAATTGCGCGGCCGGATGTTGGCGTTGTGACGCGGGTAGCGCCAGCGCATTTGGAGTTTTTTTCGGGCGTGGAAGAAATTGCGTTGGCGAAGAGGGAGTTGATTGAGGGATTGAACGGGAAGAATTCGGTTGCCGTTCTGAATGCGGATGATCCGCTGGTGGCGGCTATGGCTTTTCATGCGCCGGGGCGGGTGCTGACGTATGGAATCGAGAACGCGGCGGATTTTCGAGCGGAGTCGATTGTTGATCGCGGAGCGCTGGGCTCGACGTTTGTTTTGACACAGTGGGACAAGCAGGTGCCGTTGGAGTTGTCGCTGGCGGGGCGGCATGTGATCGCGAACGCGCTGGCGTCGTTGGCGGCGGCAAGCGTGTGGGGGAGTACGCCGGAAGAATCGCGCGAGGTGCTGCGGAGTTTGCGTGCACCCGCGATGCGTGGCGAGTTGCTGAAATTTGCGGATGGGTCGGCGGTGATCAACGACAGCTACAACTCGAGCCCGGCGGCGCTGCACGCGATGATTTCGGTGCTGGCGGCGACCCCGGATTACAAGCGGCGGATTTTGGCGGCGGGGGAGATGCGCGAGTTGGGCGCGACTGCGCCGGAGTTGCATCGCGAAGCGGGGGCGTTTGCGGCGCAGAAGGGAAAGATCGATTGGGTGATTGGGGTTGCGGGTGATGGCGCGCAGATTGTGGAAGGCGCGGTGGCGGCGGGTGTGCCGCGGTCGCAGACGAAAGTTTTTGCGTCGTCGGAAGAGGCGGCGGAAGTTTTGCGGGAGTTTTTGCAGCCGGGCGATCTGATGCTGGTGAAAGGTTCGCGTGGCGTGAAGATGGAGCGCGTGGTAGAGGCGTTAGCGGCGAGGCACGGCGTCGGCGGCGTGGCGTCTCACGAAGCCGAGAAGGTGCGCCACTAGATGCTCTACTACATCCTCTACCAGTGGCTGCAGCGGTACTTCAGCCCGCTCAACGTTTTTCGATACATCACGGTGCGCACGGTCTATGCGAGTTTGACCGCGATGTTTCTGGCGTTTGTGTTCGGACCGTGGTTGATCAAGAAGCTGCGCGAAATGCAGATCGGGCAATACATCCGCGAAGAGGGGCCGGAGGCGCACCAGAAGAAAAAAGGCACGCCGACGATGGGTGGCGTGTTGATCGTGCTTTCGACGCTGGTGCCGACGCTGCTTTGGGCCGATCTGACGAATGGATTTGTGTTGCTGGCGATTTTTACGCTGCTGGCGTTTGCAGGCATCGGGTTTATCGACGACTACGCAAAGGTGTCGAAGCAGCGAAATCTGGGACTGACGAGCAAGAAGAAATTTTCCCTGCAGCTCTTGGTCAGCTTCGTTGTTGGGATTGGATTATTGGGGCTCGCGACGCGCGCGGCGTATTCGACACAACTCAGCATTCCCTTTGCGAAGCGGTTGCATCCGGATCTGGTTGTTCACGCCTTTCTGACGTCGCAGCACTTTTGGTTCCTGGCGTTTGTGCCGTTTCTCGTTTTCGTCGCGATCGTGATTACGGGTTCGTCGAATGCGGTGAATTTGACGGACGGACTCGATGGGTTGGCGATTGGCTGCACGGTGATCGCGGCGGGTGCTTTGACGATTTTGACGTATGTCAGCAGCAATTATCGCTGGGCGACGTATCTCGATATCGCGTTCATTCCGCGTGTTGCGGAATTGACGGTGTTTTGCGGGGCGCTCGTCGGCGCGTCGCTGGGGTTTCTTTGGTACAACGCGCATCCGGCGGAAGTTTTTATGGGCGACGTTGGCTCGCTGGCGCTGGGCGGCACGCTCGGGACGATCGCGGTGGTCATCAAGCAGGAGATTTTGCTGTTTTTTGTCGGCGGAATTTTTGTTGTGGAAGCGCTGTCGGTGATTTTGCAGGTCGGCTCGTTCAAGCTGCGCGGCAAGCGGATTTTTCGGATGGCGCCGCTGCATCACCATTTTGAACTGATGGGCTGGAGCGAATCGAAAGTCATCGTGCGGTTTTGGATCGTGGCGCTGATTTTTGCGCTCTTTGCGTTGACGACGCTGAAATTGAGGTAACGGGCCTTTGGAACTGAAGAACAAACGCGTCTTGGTGGTGGGGCTGGCACGGACGGGCGTCGCGACGGCGCTTTTCTGCGCGGCGCGAGGCGCGCGTGTGACAGCGACGGAATCGCGGACCGAGGAGCAGATCGGCGAGACTGTCGCAAAATTGCGCGCGGCCGGCGTGACGCTCGAACTTGGCGGGCATCTGGATAAGACTTTCGTCGAGCAAGATTTGATTGTGCCTAGTCCAGGTGTGCCGGCGGATTTTCCTCAGTTGGTGGCGGCGCGCAGAGCGGGAGTGAAGATCTGGAGTGAGATTGAACTCGCGTATCGGTTCTTGAATGGCTCGCTGGTGGGAATTACCGGATCGAACGGAAAAACGACGACCACTGCGTTGATCGAACATATTTTGCGCGGAGCGGGATTGCCGACGCTTCTGGCCGGGAATATCGGTACGCCGTTGATTTCGGTTGTCGATCAGGCGAAGAAGAATACAGTGACCGTCGTTGAACTAAGCAGCTTCCAACTGGAACTGATCGATACGTTTCGGCCGAATGTCGGGTTGTTTTTGAATCTGACTCCAGACCATCTCGACCGACACCACACGCTGAAGGCCTACGGCGACGCGAAGGCACGCATTTTCGAGAATCAAACTGCGGATGATGCTGCGATTCTGAACGCAGACGATGCCGCCTCGGCGGCTTACGCGCCCACGAAACCGCAGGTGTACTGGTTCAGCCGCAAGCAGCGTGTCGCGCAGGGCGCGTATATGCGGGGCGAAGAAGTTGTGCTGCGGATCGATGGCGAAGACCATACGGTGCTGCGCCGGGGCGAGATTCCGCTTGCTGGCGCGCACAATCTCGAAAATGTTCTGGCAGCAACGATCGCGACGAAGCTGGCTGGCGCGGCGGTACCGGCAATCGCGAACGGCGTGCGCAGTTTTGCCGGCGTCGAGCACCGGCTGGAGTTCGTCGCCGAGATCAACGGCGTCCGTTATTACAACGATTCGAAGGCGACGAACGTTGATGCGACGCTCAAAGCACTGGACGCATTTCCAGGGCGAATTCTGATCATTCTCGGTGGCAAGGATAAAGGCAGCGACTACACCGTGCTGCAACAGCCGCTGCACGAAAAGGCGATTCTGGCGCTGCTGATTGGCGCCGCGGCCGAAAAAATCGAAGGGCAAATTGCGGGCAGCGTTGCCATAGAACGCGCCGGAACACTCGATCGCGCTGTCGAACTTGCGGCACACACCGCGCATTCCGGAGACGTCGTTGTGCTGGCCCCTGCGTGCGCGAGCTTCGATCAGTTTGAGAATTACGAGCAGCGGGGACGCGTTTTTAAGGAACTGGTGCGGCGATTGCAAGGGAATGCCACAAGCGCGGCGGCGCAGTCGCCCGCAGTGTCGAATTCAACGCAGCGATAAGTTACCGCTGCGGGGCGCGAACAGGATTTAGAAGTCGGCAGTAGGAGGTAACGCATTTGCCGAGACAAGTTGAAAACGATCGCTGGCTTTTCGGTGTGACGCTGGCGCTCTGCCTTTTGGGCGCGGTGATGATCTTCAGTGCGTCGGCAGTGACCGCGGAACATCAATACGGGCGCCCCTACATTTTCCTGCTGCGCCAGTCGGCATGGCTCGTGCTCGGTATCGTCGGTATGTTCGCGCTGATGCGCGTCGATTATCGCCGCC
>JAFAZL010000261.1 GCA_019239815.1 Acidobacteriota bacterium | reverse complement strand
GCCGGCGAAGTCCCAATCGGCGCGGTATTCGTCGCTCGGCTGGTGATAGTGGTTGTCGACGTAGTCTTTGGATTGGGCTTCGCCCCAAGCCGCGTCGTGGCCTTTATATTTCTGCCCTTCGCCGATCGAGAAGGAGGGCACGCCGACGCGCGCGAGGCTGAAGTGATCGGAGCGATAGTAATGTCCGGCTTCGGGGTGCGCGTCGGGGCGAATCGCGAGGCCGAGGGATTTCGCGGTGGCTTCGACTTCGGGATAAAACGTGGTGCGTTCGGAGCCGGTGATTTCGACTTCTTCGGGATCGCCGATTGGCGGGAGCGCGTCGTAGTTCAGGTCGAGGGTGATTTTGCCGGCCGGAACAGGCAGATGCCTGCCGAGAAATTCGGAGCCGAGCAAGCCTTGTTCTTCGCCGGTCACGGCGGCGAACAAAATCGAGCGAGGCGGCGCGGGCTTGGTCATCGACCAAACGCGGGCGAGTTCGAGCAGAATGCCGCAGCCCGTCGCGTTATCGACGGCGCCGTTATAGATATTGTCGCCGGGCGCGTCGGGATGAATGCCGAGGTGATCGTAGTGCGCGGTGTAGAGCACAGCTTCATCGCTGCGTTTCACGTCGGCTCCCGGCAATTTTGCGACAACGTTTTTGCCCATGAACGGATGGATTTCGCTGACGACGTGGGCCTTCAGGCTCACCGGCAATTCGATAGGCTTGAAGTCGCGCGATTGCGCCTGTTGGTACATCTTGTCGATGTCGAGGCCGCTCATCGCCGCGATTGTTTTCGCGACGTCGAGCTGAATCCAGGACGCGGCTTTCAATTTTGGCGTGTTGTTGTCGAGCTTCAGGAATGATTTTTCGGTGCCGAGCGAGTTGTGGATCACTTGCCAGCCGTAACTCGCAAGATCTGTGCGGTGAATGATCAGAGTGGCGACAGCGCCCTGGCGCGCGGTCTCTTCGAATTTGTAAATCCAGCGGCCGTAGTAAGTGAGCGCCTTGCCTTTGAAGAATTTCGGATCGTCCGAGGTCGGCTCGTTCACAAAAAGCAACGCGACTTTGCCGTGCATGTCGACGCCCTTGTAGTCGTCCCAATTGTATTCGGGCGCTTTGATTCCGAATCCGACGAAGACGATCGGCGCGTTGATGTCGGCGACGTCGGTTTGCGTTTCGTTGTTGACGGTGAAGTCGTCGAGCAGCTTCAGGCTGACCGCCCCGCCGGCTTCTTTGCTGTTCGGCACCAAGCTGAAACGCGTGTCGGGCAGCGTTTTCATCGTGACCATCGGCACGTTCTGGAAAAATGTGCCGTTGTCGCCGGCGGGTTTGAGTCCGTAAGATTCGAACTGCGCGCCGATGTATTCGGCGGCGAGGTCGCCTCCGCGCTGGCCGGTACCGCGACCTTCGAGCAGATCGCTCGAGAGAAATTTCACGTGGGCGCGGATCATTTGTGGATCGGGCGCGGGGATGGTCTGAGCAGGTGCTTTGTTGCGCTCTTTCGCCGCGAGCGGCGCGGCTCCGTGACCGGCGAACTGGGAAGCGACCGCAACTCCGCCCAACAAAAGAAACACAGCAACCTTCGTTTTTCGCATGAATGGCCTCGGATTCAAACGCGCGCGAACGGCCCCTGCGCCGTCCGCGCGTCACTTCAAGAAATACTTGCGCGCTGAAAATCTCTACTTCTTCGCGCGATCCTTCAGCAAATTCTTCAATTCCGACATGAACTCCTGCACATCCTTGAAGTCCATATAGACGGACGCGAAGCGCACATACGCGACCTTGTCGAGCTTCTTCAGCTTGTTCATGATCATTTCGCCGACTTCAGTGGTGGTCAGCTCGCGCTCGGTCGCGTCGTGCACGACGCCTTCGATGTCATCGACGATCGCCTCCAGCTTCGGCGTCGGCACTGGACGCTTCTCGCAAGCCTTCAGCAATCCCTGCAGAATCTTCTGCCGTTCGAAGCGCTCGCGCCGGCCATCTTTCTTGATGACCATGTAGGGAATTTCGTCGATGCGTTCGTAGGTGGTGAAGCGGCGGCCGCACTTGAGGCATTCGCGGCGGCGGCGAATGGTGTCGCCGGTGCGGCCTTCGCGAGAATCGATTACCTTGTCATCGACGTGGGCACAGAAAGGGCACTTCACTCGGCTGGTTCTCCTCGCCACACTTAAGCGTTCCCGCTTTCCAGTTGCTGCTCTTCGCGCTGTCCTTCGGCCTGCGCCATGCGCTTCAATTCGCCGAGCGACATGCCTTCGTGAATGAGCAGCGGCACGCCCACCAAAGCGACTCCGGCAAATGTCACGAGCCAGACCAAAATCGCCGCGGCGGCTGCGGGCTCATTTTCTACTCCA
>JAFAZL010000224.1 GCA_019239815.1 Acidobacteriota bacterium | reverse complement strand
CAAGGTTCGTATTGAAGCGTTTTAAAACTGGTGAAGTCCGGCGGAGGAGGCTTATGTGGAAGTCGTAGCGGGCATCGATCTGGGCGGGACGGCGATCAACTACACCTTGATCACGCGCGAAGAAAAATTCCTGATCGAAGGGCTCTGCGAGCATCCGGCGCTTTCCAAACAAGGGCCAGAGATCTGCCTGCAACAAATCGAAGACGGCCTGAAAATCGCCGCCGATCTCGCTAAGATTCCGTTGACCGATATCGTTGCGATCGGCCTCGACACACCGGGTCCCGCAAGCGCCGCCGGACAGCTCAGCGCCAAAGGCTCAACAAATTTCGTCCACGCCGATTGGGCCGGCTTCGACATCCGCGAGGGCCTCGCGCGCAAACTCGGCAAACCCGTCTCCTATCTCAATGACGGCAACGCCGGCGCCCTCTGGGGACACTTCACGATTTTCGGAGCCAACAGCAAGGAAACCTCCGTCTCGATCGTCATTGGCACTGGGCTCGGCGGCGGCGTCATCATCGACGGCAACGTCGTCAAAGGCCGCAAAGGATTTGGCGGCGAACTCGGCCACGTCTTGATTCCGTACCAAAGCATTCCCGGCATCGAAGGGATGAAGCCGCAGTGCAACTGCGGTCGCCTGGGCGATCTCGAATCGGTATGCTCGCTGACGGCGATCGAAAAGACTTTCTTGCCTTACTTCTTGCCAAAATATCCCGACCACGAACTCGCAAAGGTAGACCGCAGCAAAGCCGCGAAAATGGTCCGCGGCATGGCCGACCGCGGCGACAAAATGTGCCGCGAAATATTCCGCGTGCAAGCGCACGGCATTGGCTTGTTTCTCGATGAGATGGTGAATACCTTCGATCCCGACGCGCTCATCATTGGCGGCGGCGCACTCGAAGCCAGCGAATCGTTTCAAAAATGGTTCATCGACCAGGTCCGTATCGGCATGCCGACGCAGCGCGAAGAACAAGCCGACATCCCCATCTATGTCATGCCCAACGGTGACACCGCCGGCGCCCGAGGCGCCGCCATCGAAGCCCTGAAACTCGCCCGCACCAGCGGCTTAGCGTAGAGGTTGAGCGCGACAACTTGCGGCGTTCGCTCGAGCTAGATTCTCTTCGCCAGGACCAAAATTATTACGATCAGCAGCACCAATCCAAGCCCGCCGCTGGGGTAGTAGCCCCACCCGGTGCTATACGGCCACGTCGGCAAAGCGCCGAGCAACAGTAAAATCAATACAATTAGGAGAATTGTTCTCACTTCGTATCCTCGCGGCTGAGAGTCGAGTACAGCCGGGGTCGCGTCCGTCCCCTGGCTGCACCTTTGACTCACGACGAGGCGAAAAGGTTCTCCGGCTACAATCACTTCAGTAGGGTTTGGATATCCGCTTCGTAAGTGGACTTCGCTGGTACGCCTGTGTTCGTCGCGGCGACGCGGCCTTCCCGATCGATCAGCAGCGTGACGGGCATCGCTGTAACGTTGAATTCTTTGGCGATGGCATCGCTTCCAATGACAATCGTATAAGGAATCGTCTTTTTCTTTAGATAGGGAAGGACCGATTTCCATCCGTCCACGTCAAGCGAAATACCTACCACCTCGAGGCCGGCGGTATTATATTTTTTGAAAAACTCAACGAACCACGGAATTTCAATCTGACACCCGCCACACCAGGTCGCCCAAAAGTTGAGGACGACCACTTTTCCCTTGAGATCGGAAAGCTTGACGATGGAGCCGTTCGCGTCTTTTAGTTCAAGATCCTTGACGATATGCCTCTGACGGACCGGTTCGAGTTGGGCGACGGCGCCGCTCGAGGGCGAGATCGTTTGCCAGATTGCGATCGAGCAATCGATGCAGCGTTGCGCCAAAACGCGCGGCGCCGGGGCCGATGTCAGCCCAAGCGCTAGGATCATCGAAGCTGCGACGAGAACCGCCGACCACCCTGCCATGCGTGGCCAGCCGTGTCGTGGTGCGGTCATCTGCTGACGAAGCCGCGCCTGCGCCGCAACAAAATCCGGATGCCAGGTCTCATGTGGGTTGAGTAAGGCAAGTCGCTGGTCGACCCACTTCAGCGAGTCGCGCGTGCTGCCGGCGCCTTCGCCGACGGAAATGTTATTCGCGATGTCGTTATTGCTGGCCATATCGGCGTACGTACTCCTTTCGAAACGATTTTTCGGCAC
>JAFAZL010000180.1 GCA_019239815.1 Acidobacteriota bacterium | reverse complement strand
GGCAGCTTTCGCGAGACGGTTCGACTCTGGATGAATGATCAGGTTCCCGCGGACTTATACGTGCGCGCAGCAGGGGTGCCCGCTGCGGACCGGCACCCGAGCCTGACTCTCGAGCTAGCTGACAAAATCGCGCGCCTGCCTGGCGTCGCTGCGACCGACCGTCTGCGCGACTATGAAATCAGCTACGAAGGCATGCCCGCCGGGTTGGCGTCGGCCGAACTCGATACGCGACGCACGTATCATCGGTCGGAGTTTCTTTCAGGTCGGTCCACGGGAGACGTTCTGGCCGAGTTGCGAGACCAAAACGCCGTAGTCGTGAGCGAACCGTTCGCGAACAAACATCACGTGAAGCGTGGGGACTCGATTGCATTGGCGCTCGGCAGCGGGCGAGCGGCGTTCCGCGTCGTCGATGTCTACTACGACTATTCGAGCGAGCGCGGCACGGTCGTGATGGATCGCACGACCGCGCTGAAATACTTGCCTGACCCGGCGCCGTCGAGCCTGGCCATTTATCTTTCGCCCGGAGCTTCGTTGTCTGACGTGCGGCGGAAAATCGAAGACGCCGCGGGAGCGAGTGACAGCCGCATCCTGATTTTCTCCAATCGTGATCTGAGGACACAAGCGCTCATCATTTTCGATCGCACGTTTGCGATCACCTATGCGCTCGAAGCGGTTGCCGTGCTTGTTGCGGTGATTGGCGTTGCGGGCGCGCTCCTTGCGGTGGTGATCGATCGGAGGCGCGAACTGGGGCTGCTGCGATTTCTTGGGGCGGCACCCTGGCAGATTCGCAAATTGATTCTGGTTGAGGCTGGCCTTCTCGGTTTGTTGGCTACACTCGCCGGAGTCGTTCAAGGGTTCGCGCTGTCGCTCATTCTGGTTTTTGTTATTAACAAGCAGTCGTTTGGCTGGACGATCCGATTCCATTGGCCGATCGCGATTCTGCTCGGCGCCTTGAGTTTCGTTTATGTTGCGACGGTGCTGGCCGGACTGTATCCCGCGAATGTTGCCATCCGGCTGAATCCAATCGAGGTTGTGCATGAGGAGTAGCGTTGCAACACGCGTAGCGATTGCATTGCTGCTCGCGATGCAAACTGTGTCTAGCTTGGCGAAGCAAGCCGCGAGCGACTTGCAATACGCTGTTGCGCTTCCTGGCTATCGCTACGAATTCCCGCGAGATCACTTCGATCATCCCGATTACCAGACCGAGTGGTGGTACTACACCGGCAACGTCAAATCAGCGGAAGGACATCGCTTCGGATTTGAGCTGACGTTCTTTCGGCAAGGCGTGAATCGAGATACGACGAAAACGAATGCGTGGGATGTGCGCGATCTCTATCTCGCGCATCTGGCCGTAAGCGATCTCGATGGCGGCCATTTCTATCACGCCGAGCGCACGAATCGAGCCGGGCCCGGAATCGCAGGAGTGAGCGGCGGCGACGGTCGCATCTGGAACGGGAATTGGCAGATTCAATGGGATGGCGATGACCAGAAATTGCGAGCAGTCGATCCGCGTTTCGAGTTGCAACTCACGCTTCGATCGGAAAAACCGCCGGTAGTTCAAGGAGAAAACGGTGTCAGCCAGAAAGCTGCGGGATCCGGCCATGCCTCTCACTACATTTCACTGACGCGTCTCGAGGCAAATGGCAGCATCGTGTTGATCGGAAAAGAATTTCAAGTCGCCGGCCGGGCGTGGATGGATCACGAATTCTTCACGCATCAGCTTGAGAAAGATCAGATTGGCTGGGATTGGTTCAGCATGCAGCTTAGCGACAATTCGGAACTCATGCTGTTCCGTATTCGCCGCAAGGACGGCTCGATGGATCCCTTTTCTGCGGGCACGGTTGTCGACGCGCACGGCCGCAGTACGCACCTGAGATCGACTGACTTCTCTGTGCAACCGGAAGGCGAAACCTGGACGAGTCCTGTCACAAGGGCAACATATCCGGTGCGATGGAAAATTGCCGTCCCAAGACTATTCGGGCTTGAGCTGGAGGTAAAGACGCCACTTTCGGCGCAAGAGCTTGCGGGCGGCGCCGGAACACTGACTTCGTCCTACTGGGAGGGAGCTGTGACATACGAAGGAAAGTGGGCAGACTCGACAGTCAATGGCGTCGGGTACTTAGAAATGACCGGATACGATCGACCGTTCGAGATGGGTTCGAGCGAGAAATAAATCGCGACTAACAGAATACAAAAAAAGGAGAGGCGAGCCCGGAACCTGGAACTCGCCTCCAATCTACTGAACGGATGCTCGTAACGCACGAGTGCCAAGGGACAGCAGCTAGCCACTCGTGCTCCGGACCTTTGCATGCGTCGTGGCGGCATCCGTGCCATATGTCCGAGAGAACTCATCTACCTGGCGCTCGGCTTCCTCTTTCGCGATGCCGTAGCGCTCCTGAATCCGGCCGACGAGTTGATCACGTTTTCCACTGATGCGCTGGAGATCGTCGTCGGTCAACTTGCCCCATTTTTCTTTCGCTTTGCCCGAGGCTTGTTTCCATTTTCCTTCAACCTGATCCCAGTTCATGAAACCTCCTATGGACTGCGTGATACGAGTTCAGGAAACCACCCGTAAACCGCCGGCGAAATACTGTGAATCATTCAAGCTTGCGACGACGCATGTTGTACGAGCGCTTAGTACTACGATTTTCGTGACGTTCGGGGCCTGGAAGGCATTTCTGTGCGCTGAAAAACGAAAGGGCGCAGAATCTCTGCGCCCAAAGCAAAAGCAGGTTTCGTCGAGGAAGCGAAATTTCCTCTTACGCCTGGATGATGTTGTTTCTCACCGCGTAGCGCACCAATTCGCTGATGGAGTGGCAGTCGAGACGCCGCATGATGTTCGCACGATGTGTCTCCGCCGTCTTGACGCTCAATCCGAGCGCGACGGCAACTTCCTTGCTGCTCTTGCCTTCGGCCAGAAGCTGTACGATTTCCCGCTGCCGAGGCGTCAGGCGGCTGCGCGCCTCGTCTTTGCGTTCGTCGGTAGCCGGTTTCTTGGGTTTCTTGTCCAGATAACCGTCCAGAACGATCTGGGCGACCTTCGCCGTAAAGAAAGTCTTATTGCTGCGGACAGCGTTGACGGCAGTAATCAGGTCGCGGCTTGCATCCGACTTCAAGACATACCCACGCGCGCCGGCATCAAGCACTTCGCGGATCAGCGGGTCCGACTCATGCTGAGTCAAAATGAGAATCTTCGCGCGGGCATCGTTCTTGATCATCTGCCGCGCCGCTTCAAGTCCGTTCAGGGACGGCATGCTGATGTCTAGTACCGTGACGTCAGGCTTGATTTCGCGCGCCTTTTCGACAGCTTCGCGGCCATCGCTCGCCTCAGCAGTTACTTGCCAGCCGGGTTGAGCCTCAAGCAGTGAACGGATTCCTTTCCGCATGATTTCGTGATCATCTGCTACCAATAAGCGTATGGGTTCCATTTCTTACCTCCTGAGATTCCGACCGGCATCGGATATGTGCAGCACTGACGCTGCCGAGGTATCGCATTTCATGGCCGGATGCCTGAACCCTGACACCAATTAAGACGGTGCTAGGGTCCAAAGCGGTTGCAGCAAACTATGTAGTACTCACCACTCCCCTAGGTGCATCTCGCGCGCCAATCAGTACAAGAACTTACATCCTTTAGAACACGCACACCCTAAGGAAGTTAGAGCACAGTTGCGTCCTAGTACGTTTTTAACCAGGTTCCCGACCGCCGCAATTTTTTACATCGCTCCGTGCAAAACTTGTGGGCAGACTTTTTCCCACAGATAGCGAACAGCGGGATTCGGCCGTTGATCGAACACGTCAAATTCCGTTGCCGTTCAGGTGCAGTGACAACTTCTTATCGCGAAAATGCTCGATTACTGGCGCACTGTTGCGGAATGGTTGGTTCTGCAACCATGTTAATAGCCATCCCAGGTTTCGTTGCGCTACACGATGGTTCCAAAAGCACTCAGGTCGTTACCGTATGGAGCGTTAGATACACGTCTTGTACAAAATGAGGGAATCGTGGCCCAAGTCAGGCAGTGCTGTCTCTCAGCCCGGTTCAGGGCCCTTTAAGAGATTGAAGGATTGTCAAATCAGGTAGCACCTATCAGGAGGTTACGATGTTGCGTTGGGCGTTGGCATTTTTCATTGTTGCGTTGGTCGCGGCTCTGCTTGGGTTCACGGGTGTGGCTGTGGCAGCGGCGGGCGTCGCAAAGATCCTGTTTTTCATTTTCCTGATTCTGTTCCTGGTGACGCTGGTTGGGCACTTGCTTCGCCGAACCTAGTCGATTTGCAGGGAAGAATCGAATCATAGGCCATTGGCTTGACGGGGGGTGGCGGGCGACTGATGTCGTTCGCCAGAGTATTGCGCATCAAAATTTGCGCCTCCAGGAGGAAGCGAAAATATGAAGCCACTCGGGTTGATTCTCATCGTTCTCGGGGTTCTGGCTTTGATGTATCAAGGTTTTACGTACACGACGCACAAGAAAGTTTTGGATGTTGGCCCGATTCAGGCGACGAAGGAAGAACATCACAGCGTGCCGTTGCCTCCAATCCTGGGAGCGCTTGCGTTGATTGGCGGCGTCGTGATATTGGTGTCGGACCGTAAGGGCTAAAGCACTCGAAGGAATATCGTTCATCGAATTTTGCTGAAAGGGTAACAAAGCAACAATCTGATCATCGCATCAAAAAGGGCATGAAAGAAAAAGGAGAAGCGTTCATGAGGGAGTTGCATAAGAAGCTCTTTACCACGTTTTTGGCGGGCGCATTCGTAGTTGCAGGGCTTGCGCTCGCACCTGCGTCCAAGGCAAAAGCCAAGGACGACGACACCAAAGATAACGATCGCATCGAAAACGCAGGCACGGTTTTCAGCGAAATCGTCGATATTCCCGACGACATCCCACAGGACCTATTGGATAAAGCGCGCTGCGTAATCATTTTCCCGTCGGTGGTGAAGGCGGCGTTCATCGTGGGCGGTAGCTACGGCCGAGGTGTGATGGTCTGCCGGACCCATGCTGACTACACGGGTCCGTGGGGCGCTCCGACGATGATGGCTCTCGAGGGCGGCAGTGTCGGCTTCCAGATTGGCGGCCAGGCGACTGACTTCGTGATTCTCGTTATGAACAACCGCGGCGCCGACAGCGTGCTTCACAGCAAAGTGAAACTCGGTGGAGATGCGTCGATCGCCGCCGGTCCGAAGGGACGTGAAGCTTCTGCGGAAACCGACGTGACGATGCGTGCGGAAATGTTGAGCTACTCGCGCGCACGCGGCGTCTTTGCCGGTATTTCGCTCGAAGGCTCGACGGTTCGTCCGGACAACGATGCGAATAAGCGCGTCTACGGCCACACGATCTCGGCGGAAGACATCATCACCGAATCGCGGCTGCATGCCCCGGACTCGGCGCACAAGCTGCTCGCGCGGTTGGAAAAGGCTTCGCCGCACCGCAAGCAGTAAGCGCGTTTGAACAAATCCAAAACGAAAATGGGCGGAGAGTGATCTCCGCCCATTTTTCTTTTGCTGCGATGTTTACTCAGCGCGACGCTTCACAGCGTCGGCTTCCTTTTTCAGCCGATCAATCGATGTCTGATGCTCCAGATAGTGTTTCCCAGCCGCGACGCGACAGGCTCCAGTAGATGAAGTACCCGGATACGGCAGAGATGAGCAGCAGGACGATGCCGATCAGCCACTCTTGCAGCACCAGCTCACCGATACCGAACATGCAGCAGTAGACGAGCGTGCAGCCCATGATCCAGTCGAACGCGTTGGCACCGAAGTCGCGTACGGGCTTGATCTCTGGAGCGAGTTGCGCGATACGCTTCCACCCGTGAACCGTCGGATGCACGCGTCGATAAAATTTCAGCAAGCGCTCGTCGGATTCCGGCGGGGTGATGAGCGTGACCACGAGCCAGACGATCGTGGTTACCGCAGTCGTGATCAGCGCCGTTTTTGCGAATACGACGGTCGTATTGCCCGTGAACGTCATCTGCGCCAGTGAAACCGAAGTTACGAACGCGGCGATCATCGCGGATATCTCGCTCCATGCGTTGACGCGCCACCAGTACCACCGCAGCATCAGCACGCCGCCGGTGCCGGCTCCCATGCCGAGCAGGAGTTGCCATGCCGACTGAATCGACGTGATGTGCGCCGCCGTGTAGCCGCTCAAAATCACGAGCAGCACGATGAAGAGCTTGCTGACGAAGACGTAGTGCTTTTCTGTGCCGTTACGCACGACGAAGCGGCGATAGAAATCGTTGATGAAGTACGATGTGCCCCAGTTGAGCTGCGTGCCGACCGTGGACATGAATGCTGCGAGGAACGCCGCGATCATCAGCCCGCGCAAAGCTGGCGGAAGAAAATCGCGCAGCACCATCACGTAGCCTTTTTCCGGCTCGGCGGCGAATTCCGCGCTCGGATGCAGACCGCCGTGCGTGGAGTAGACCGCGACGGCGACGAGGCCGGTGACGATCCATGGCCACGAACGCATCGCATAGTTGGCGATGTTGAACCACAGCGTTGCGCCGAGCGAGTTCTTCTCGTCCTTTGCGCTGAACATGCGCTGCGCCACGTAGCCCCCACCTCCAGGCTCGGCGCCCGGATACCAGCTCGCCCACCATTGCACGCCGAGATACAGGACGAACGTGATGACCGGCAAAGTCCAAATCGCGTCAGTCGTCCAGCCGAGATGGAAATTCGGGAAGAATGCGGTGACATCGCTCGTGGCTTGTCCCGTCTGGCGAACAGCATCGTTGACATGAGAAAGCTGCACTTTGAGGAGTGCCATGCCGCCGATTTTCGATACGGCAACCCATGCCAGAACAATGATCATCGACATCTTCAGAATGAATTGGAACAAGTCGGTGACGAGTACGCCCCAGAGACCGCCGATGAACGTGTAAATTCCGGTGAAGGGAACTAGTAGCAGGACGCAGATCAGAAGGCCCGTGTGCGCAGGTTCGCCAAGCGTGTATGTGAAAAACGTGTGGCCGCCGATGCCGATCGACAACACGCGCCCCTGTGCGATCGCGTCTCCAAGCAGCACCGTCGTGATACTGATCATCGCCTTGATGACCCAGCCAAGAATCAGGCAATTCATCAGACCGCCGAGATAGATTGCGCGGAATCCGCGGAGGAAAGCGGCGGCTTTACCTTCATAGCGCAGCTCGACGAATTCGACGTCTGTCAAAATTCCCGCTCGCCGCCAGTACCGCGCGAAAAAGAAAACCGTCATCATTCCCGACAGGCACTGCGACCACCAGATCCAGTTGCCCGAGATTCCTTGCTTTGCCACCACGCCGGTTACGAACAGCGGCGTGTCCGCGGCGAACGTCGTGGCGACCATGGAAGTGCCGGCCAGCCACCACGAAACGTTGCGCCCGGAAACGAAAAACTCCTCGGTACTGCCCGAGGAGCGCCGCCGGTAATAAAGGCTGATTGCCAAATTTAGAAGCAGATACGCGGCGATGACAATCCAGTCGGTCGAATTCAGTGCCATTTTCTAGGTTTCACCCCGAACCTAAGTGCGAAAATCCAAAACAACGTTGACCCGGAAGTGTAGACCCAATAGTGTGGTGCGTGGCCAGAAATCTTTCCGGGCGGATAAAATTCTGTATCCATCTCGCGTGTGCTGTGCGACTGCGGCGAGCTTGCGGTGAGCGCACCGCGAAAGCCTGCAACGCGGCTGGAATTATATGTTTAAATCGGTTTAATCTATTAGCCGCAAAATTGCACATATGCTCCTCATTCTCAAACCTGACAAAGAACAGCTCGGCCGCGAAGGCGCGCGCATCGTAGCGAACGCTATTCACCGCAATCCCAACATTCGTCTCGGTCTAGCGACCGGCAGCACGATGCTCACGTTTTATCGGGAACTCGTCCGTTTGCATCGCGAAGAGAAACTCGATTTTTCCAGCATCGTTAGCTTTAATCTCGACGAGTACCTTGGCCTTCCGGCCTCGCACCCCGAGAGCTTTCATTACTTCATGCAGGAAAATTTGTTTCGGCACGTGAACGCCAAGCCGGAAAACGTGCACATTCCTGACGGCACGATCTCCGAGGGCTACGATCGGTATTGCGGCGCTTACGAGCAAGCGATTCGCGATGCCGGCGGAATCGATCTGCAAATTCTTGGCATCGGCCGCAACGGGCACGTCGGATTCAACGAGCCGACCTCGAGCCTCGGGTCGCGCACGCGGATCAAAGTGCTGACGAAAGAAACCATCGACGATAATCGCAAATCGTTTAAGCCCGGGGAAAAAGTTCCGGAATGCGCGATCACGATGGGCATCGGCACGATTCTCGAAGCGCGGAGGATTTTGTTGCTGGCCAGCGGCTCGTCGAAAGCGACTTCCATTGCGCAGGCGATCGAGGGTCCCGTCACCGCGGGCGTCACCGCCTCCGCGCTGCAGCATCATCCCGACGTAACTTTCATCGTCGATCAGGAAGCCGGCGCGAACCTCAAGCACCACGAATACTACGCGCGCGTCCTGCGTCTC
>JAFAZL010000142.1 GCA_019239815.1 Acidobacteriota bacterium | reverse complement strand
CCTGCGCATCGGCGATGGCCTGCTTGCGCGTGGCCTCGAACTCGTCGCCCGGCACCCAGGCCGGCATCGCATCCTGCTCGGCGATCGCGAGGCCGCACTCGAAGCCGAGGCGGGCGTCGTCGATCATGCCGTCGAAGTTCCAGTCGGGCGTGAGCTCGTCGCTCGGCTGGTGGTAGTGCTCGGCCTCGTACTTCTCGACCTGCTCCTTGCCCCAGCCGGCGGGCTTGCCGACGAAGTCGGTGCCGGTGTCGAAGTAGATCGCGGGCACGCCGACCTTGGCGAAGCTGAACTGGTCGGAGCGGTAGTAGTAGCCGCGATCGGGGAACTGATCGGGCTTCACCGTGCGGCCCTGGGCGCCGGCGTACTTCTGCACCACCTGGGCGAGATCGGACTTCTCCATGCCGACGTAGGTGATGTCCTTGGTCTTGCCCCAGATGTCGCCGCCGTCGTAGTTGAGGTCGGCGGCGATCTTGCCCGCGGGCAGCGTCGGATGGGTGGCGAAGTACCGCGAGCCGAGCAGCCCCTGCTCCTCGGCGGCGACGAAGGCGAAGAGGATGGTGCGCCGCGGCGCCTGCGGCAGCGCCTTGAACGCGCGCGCCATGGCGAGGAGCTGCGAGCAGCCGGAAGCGTTGTCGAGCGCGCCGTTGTAGATAGCGTCGCCGTTGACTGGCTCGCCGATGCCGAGATGGTCGAGATGCGCGGTGTAGACAAGGTATTCGCCTTTCAGTACAGGGTCGCTGCCTTCGAGCTTGGCGACAACGTTGGGGCTGTGAAGATCTTTGGATTCGGTGACGACGTGGATGTTTGCAGTGATGGGCAGCGGGAATGCTGAGAGTTTTCCATCCTTAGCGCCTTTGAAGATTTCGTCGGGGGAGTGGCCGGAGCCTTCGAGGAGTTGGCGCGTTGCGGGGATGCTGAGATAGGCCACGGCTTTGATTTGCGGGGAGTAGTCGTTGGGATGGCCGTCTTTGTCGAGCCAGCGGAATTCGGGATTGGTGAGGTCGCGAACGAATTTTGCGAAGGGATAGATCGCTTCGGCGACGGGATCGTCGAGGAAGATAATGCCGACGACGCCGTGATCAGCGGCGATCTTGGCTTTGACTTCGGCAGCGGAGTAGTGGGCTTTGATGGAGGACTGGAAATTGGGCGCGCCTTGTGCGACGGCGACGATTTTGCCTTTTACGTCGAGTGATTTGTAGTCGTCGTAATGCTGATCGGGCGCGGTGACGCCGAATCCGGTGAAGACGACGGGCGCATCGGCGGAGACTTCGGCGCGGACGGGATCGGGTTCGATAAGGAAGTCGACGTGTTGCGTAAGCGAGAGCGATGAGCCGTTACGCGTGATGGCAAGCGAGGACTTGGCGACGTCGGTGCGGAGCGAACGCACGGGGACGGATTGGAAATAGGTGTTGTTGTCGCCGGCGGGCTGGAGGCCCATGCCTTCGAAGCGAGAGGCCATGTATTTGGCAGCGATTTCGTGGCCGCGCGTGGCGGTGCCGCGGCCTTCGAGGGCGTCATCGGCGAGGAAGCGCATGTCGGCGCGGATGGCGTCAGGAGAGATGGTGGACATGGCCTTGTCGGCGGCGGGGTCGTCGTCGGGAGCGGCGATGGTTGGGAGGGGGATGGAGATTAGGAGAGCGGCGGTTAGTGCGGCGAGGAGTTGCGCGAACGGATTGGCACGGCGGGAAGTGGGCATTCGTCGGCTCCGGAATTTGTGGCTCGTGGATTCTACAACGTTAAGGTGAGTTGGGTCGGAGTTGTTCGGATTTGCGCTGGGCTTTACACTGATGGTTTCACTGAGGCAATTTTGAGGGCGTAGAGAGGTCGGAGGCGGATGCTGCGTTTCTATACGGCGGGGGAGTCGCACGGGCAGGCGCTGCTGGCGTTTGTGTCGGGACTGCCTGCGTCGCTGCCGGTGAGCGTGGATTTTGTGAACCATGAGTTGCATCGGCGGCAGTTGGGTTATGGGCGCGGCGGGCGGCAGAAGATCGAGAAGGATCGCGCGGAGATTTTTGCGGGCGTGCGGCGCGGGGAGACGATTGGCGCGCCGATCGCGATGCGGATCGAGAATCGGGACTGGGCGAACTGGGAGAAGATTTTGCCGGTGGAGGCGTTGGAGGAGGGCGAAGTCGGCGCTCCTGCGGATCTGAAGAAATTGGTGGCGCCGCGGCCGGGGCATGCGGACTTGGCGGGGTCGCAGAAATTCAATTTTCATGATGCGCGGTATGTGTTGGAACGGGCTTCGGCTCGAGAGACGGCGGCGCGGGTGGCGGCGGGAGCGCTGGCGAAGCAATTGTTGCGGGAGTTTGGGACGGAAATTGCGAGTCATTCGGTGCAGGTCGGGCACGTAAAGTTGGAACGGGCGGCGACGTGGAATGAAATCTGGATGGCGAATGGTGATATTGAGTCGCCGCTGCGATGTGTCGATGCGGGCGTGCAAGAGCGCATGAAGGCGGAAGTGGATGCGGCGAATACGGCGAACGACACGGTGGGCGGCGTGTTTGAAGTAATCGTGCACAATGTGCCGATCGGATTGGGAAGCCACGCGCAGTGGGATGAGAAACTCGACGGGCGGCTGGCGCAGGCGATTTTGAGCATCCAGGCCGTGAAAGGCATGGAGATCGGTGCGGGGATCGCGGCGGCGAATTCGTTTGGCAGCGAAGTGCAGGACGAGATTTCTTACGATAAGGCAGCTAAAAAATTTCGGCGGGCGTCGAATCGAGCGGGCGGGTTGGAAGGCGGCATCACGAACGGTGAAGATATTGTGGTGCGCGGTTATTTGAAGCCGATTTCGACGCTGCGCAAGCCGCTGGGAACGGCGGACATGGTGACGAAGGAGCCGATTCAGGCGGCGTACGAGCGGTCGGATTGGTGCGTGGTGCCCGCAGCAGGTGTCGCGGCTGAGGCAATGGTCGCACTTGTCCTGGCGGATGCTTTTCTGCAAAAATTTGGAGGAGACTCCCTCCCCGAGATGAGGCGGAATTTCGAAGGTTATGCCCGACAAGTCGCAGAATTCTAAGAGCGCGTCGCAGTCACAGGTCGACACGGAGACGCCAGAGACGCAGTCTGCTGCCGGTCCGGCGAGTGTGCCGAGCGCGGTGCGGAAGATTTATCCCATCGTGAAATACGGCGATCCGATTCTGGAAAAGCCGACCGCGATGGTGAAGAAGTTCGATGAGGAGCTGGAACAGCTCGCGGAGGATATGTTCGCGTCGATGTACGCAGCGCAGGGCGTCGGGCTCGCGGCGCCGCAGATCGGATTGGGAATGCGGCTCGCCGTTGTGGATGTGACGAGCGGAAAAAATCCGGAAGCGAAGATTGTGCTGGTGAACCCGGAAGTGATTCACGGCGAAGGCGAGAAGCGCGAAGAAGAAGGATGCTTGTCGATCCCGGGATTTCGCGGATATGTGGTGCGGCCGCAGTTTGTGACGGTGCGCGCCCAGAACGCGAAGGGCGAATCGTTTGAAATGCGCGGTGAAGAATTGCTGGCGCGCGCGTTTTGCCACGAGATCGATCACCTAAACGGGATCTTGTTTATCCAGCACCTGAGCATGCTAAAGCGCGACTTGATCAAGCGAAAGATCAAGAAGATGCGGAAACAGGGCGAGTGGTAGATCCGGTTCGTAAACGGATGAAGATTGTTTTTTGCGGGACTCCTCAGTTTGCTGTTCCTACGCTGAAGTTTTTGCTGACCCAAAATGAGTTTGAGATTGCGGCGGTGATCACGCAGCCGGACCGTCCTAGTGGGCGCGGGATGAAGTTGACCGCGTCGCCGGTGAAAGAGGCAGCGGTTGCCGCGGGTGTGCCCGTGCATCAGCCGGAGAAGATTCGCGCGCCGGAGATGCAGGCAACGCTGGAGGCACTTGCGCCGGACTGCGTAGTGATCATCGCGTATGGGCAGATCATTCCGGCGCGACTCCTGCCTCTAGCGCGGCTGGGGTGGATCAACTTGCACGCTTCCCTGTTGCCGAAGTATCGCGGGGCGGCGCCGATCAATTGGGCGATCGTGAACGGCGAGACAGTCAGCGGGATCACGACAATGCGGATCGATGCGGGGATGGATACGGGCGACATGTTGCTGCAGCACGAGATGCCGATTGGTGCGAACGAAACAGCGCTGGAGCTGGCAACGCGAATGTCGGAAGCGGGAGCACCGCTGATGGTGGAGACGTTGCGCGGGATTGCGGCAGGAACGTTGAGAGGACGCGCGCAGGATGCGGCGGCGGCGACGTATGCGCCGATGATGAAGAAGGAAGATGGGCGGATCGATTGGTCGCAGATGGCGGGGGAGATTTACAACCGGATGCGCGGGTTTGCGCCTTGGCCGGGGGCGTTTTCCACGCTCAGGGGAAAGAATTGCCAGATTTTGGGGCGGCCGGTGTCCAAAGACGGAGAGGAAAAACCAAGCTTCGACAACGCCGGAGATCTTGCGGACATGAAGCGCAGCAGTGCTGCGCCCGTACAT
>JAFAZL010000104.1 GCA_019239815.1 Acidobacteriota bacterium | reverse complement strand
GGCGCGAGCTATTTTCGGCAGCCGCTGAGCTCGGTTTCGTTTGAGCCGCCGAAGGATGAGAAGAAAGAAGGCGAGGACAAGGACAAGAAAGAGGCCGCTGCGGACAAGAAAGATTCGGATAAGAAGGAGTCGGCGGACGCGAAGGCGGACGATAAGAAGGACTCGGACAAGAAGAAAGAAGAGAAGAAATTCAAGGAGCAGGAGAAAGACGTTACCGAAATTGCGGTTGATCTCGAAGTGCCGCGAAAGACGCCGAAGGGAACGGTGGTGCTGCGCGGCGCGACTGTGGTGACGATGAACGGCGACGAGGTGCTGAAGAATGCCGACATCGTGGTGGAAGACAACCGCATCAAGCGGGTCGGCGCGAAGGGCAGCGTGCCGTCGGGCGCGAAAGTGATCGACGTTGCGGGCAAGACGATTGTGCCGGGCTTCATCGATACGCACGCGCATTGGTTTGAAATTCGGCGCGGGATTCTGGACACGCAGAACTGGGCGTTTCTGGCGAATCTCGCGTACGGCGTGACTGCTGGACTCGATGTGCAGACCAGCACGAACGATATGTTCGCGTATCAGGATCTGGTCGATAGCGGCGACATCATCGGGTTGCGCGCGTTTTCGACGGGGCCGGGCGTTTTTTCGGACAACAATTTCCAGTCGATGGAAGAAGTGAAGGGCGTGCTGACGAAGTATCAGAAGTATTACGGCACGCATAACATCAAGAGCTACATCGTTGGCAATCGCAAACAGCGGCAGTACATGGTGCAGGCGGCGAAAGAGCTGCAGATGATGCCGACGACCGAAGGCGGGCTCGACCTGAAGCTGGATTTGACGCACGTGATCGACGGCTTCCACGGAAATGAACACACTTTGCCGATTACGCCGCTATACAAAGATGTGCTGCAGATTTTTGCGCAGTCGGGGATTTCGGAGACGCCGACGCTGATCGTGAATTATGGCGGGCCGTTCGGTGAGGATTATTGGTACGAGTACACCGAGGTGCACGACAACGCGAAGCTGAACCACTTCACGCCGCACAAGATCATCGATGAAAAGACGAAGCGGCGGCCGGCGTGGTTCCGCAAGGATGAGTATGCGTTCCCGCGGCTCGCAGCGCAGATGGCGAAGCTCGAGCGCGAGGGCGGGCTGGTCGGAGTTGGCAGCCACGGGCAGTTGCAGGGGCTCGGGTATCACTGGGAACTGTGGATGCTTGCGAGCGGCGGCATGACGCCGATGGAAGTGCTGCGCTGCGCGACGGTGAACGGCGCGAAAATTGTCGGCCGGCCGGATGATCTCGGGTCGATTCAGCCGGGGAAGCTGGCAGACCTGATCATCATGGACAAGAATCCGCTCGACGACATTCACAACACGAACACGATTCACTGGGTGATGAAGAACGGCGAGTTGTTCGAGGGCGACACGCTGAGTCAGGTGTGGCCCGAACAGAAGAAGCTCGAGCCGCTGTATTTCTGGAACTTCGATGCGCCGAAGGCCGGCGATGCGCTGAGCTACGGCAAGACGGTAACACCTTAGATCTCCCGAATTGCTCGGTGCTTGGCTTGATTGGTATTGGTGTAAACTGCGTCGTCGTAAGTAAACGATTACTCATCCTGAGGTCATCCTTGAAACTATTGTCAATTGTTGCCGTGTTGTTGCTCATCCCATCTGCGATCGTGGCGCAGGAGGCCGATAAGTTCACACCGTCGGATACCAATGTGTGGGGCGCTGAGTATCCGCGCGTCAACAGCGGCGGCAAAGTCGAGATTCGCGTAAAGGCTCCGAACGCGACGACGGTCAAGGTCAACTTCTGGAGCGGACCGAAACTCGACATGGTCAAGCAGGCGGATGGGTATTGGCTGGTCACGACGCCGCCGCTCGTCCCTGGATTTCACTACTACACGATTCAGATTGACGGCGCCGAAGTGAGCGACCCGAGCACGCATGCGTACTTCGGAGGTGGGCGGCCGGTAAGCGCTGTTGAGGTTCCCGAGTCCGGCTCTACCTACTATTCCCCTCAAGATGTGGCGCACGGGCAGGCCCGCGAAGTTTGGTATTTTTCGAAGGTCACGGGAAGTTGGCGGCACGCCCTGGTGTACACGCCTCCGAAGTACGAAGAGCAGTCCGTGGCACGCTTTCCTGTGCTTTATCTACAGCACGGAGCTGGCGAGGATGAAACCGGATGGGTCAGGCAGGGCCGCGCGAATTTCATACTGGATAATCTGCTCGCAAGCGGTAGCTGCAAGCCTATGATCGTGGTGATGGCTTACGGATACGCCGCTCGCGCCGGACAGCCGTTTCCGGACTTCATGAGCAAACCCTTCGGTTCGCCAGAAATGCTCAAAGGCATGCGGGACATGGCTTCGACCTTTGAGGATGACGTGACCCAGGCCCTCATTCCGTACATCGATTCAAACTTCAGAACACTAAGCGATCGCGATCACCGAGCGATGGCCGGGCTGTCGATGGGTGGGATGCAGACTTTTCAAATCACTCTCGACCACCTGGACCTGTTCTCGTACATCGGTGGATTCAGTGGCGCTGGCGGAATGCTCGTTCTGGGCGATCGCAAGCTGGATCCGAACAAGGACTACAACGGCGTTTTCGCCGATCCTGCCGCTTTTGCGAAGCGTGTGCATCTACTGTGGCTCGGCGTAGGCACGGCGGAACCCGAGCGCATGCGCACTGGCCTCAAGCGCCTGCACGATTCGCTCAGCGAAGCGAACATTCAGCACATTTTCTACGAATCTCCCGGCACCGATCACGAATGGCAGACGTGGCGACGCGACCTGAAAGACTTTGCGCCCCGGCTGTTCCAGTAAGCTTCCAGGATCGTTGAGCGCCGAAGGCCGGCGAGCCGCTGAGCTGCGGAAAAACTGTTACGCCGTAGCTTCGGGCCGCACGATTCACCTCTAGCGCCAAGACTTCGTGCGTGTTCGCGGTCGTTGTGCGCGAAGAAGTCGCCCCGCAGCGACACTGCTCCGTTAATGCGCTCCAAGACTGCGTCTGAGTAGACGCGGTGTGTCTCCGCAGACTCGTTTCCGCGCTGAGCGGCGACTGTAAGTCGTGTGCTTGTGTTTATAGAGTGTGGAGTAGTACCTGCTTCGTAGTTGGCTTCGACAAGCTCCGGCCGATGAGACTGACGGAGATTGCTACGAGGAGGCACGATGAATGGTGCGAGTCAGAATAATGGCAGCGGAACGGCGACCTTGGGAGCATTGCTCGCTCTAGGACTGATCGTCGGTGGCTGGGTGCTGGGAGCGCAGATCAAAGCCACTCGACTTGGCGACCAATATGTAACGGTGAAGGGCCTCGTAGAGCGTAAAGTGAAATCAGACCTCGCCATTTGGTCCCTCAGCTATAAGGAAGCGGGCGATGATCTGTCGTTGGTGTATTCGAAGACAGAGGCCGACAAGAAGACCGTCCTGCAGTTTCTCGATCAACAGGGAATTCAGTCGTCCGAAATCGAGCTGGGTATGGTCCGTGTAGTGGATACACAGGCCAACGAATATGGAGGCGGCAACAGAGCGCCGCATCGCTACATCGTGGATCAGGAAATTACGGTGCGGACGGCGCGCGTCGATCAGGTCGCGGCCGCTGCTCAAAGAACGATACAGCTTCTGCAAAAGGGGATCGTATTCAACAGCGCCCCGGGTCAGGGATTGAGCTACAGGTTCACTGCTCTGAACGCGATCAAACCCGACATGATCACCGAAGCTACCCGAAACGCTCGAGCCGCAGCCGATCGCTTTGCGTCGGATTCTGGGAGCAAGGTCGGATCCATCCGGCAGGCGAATCAGGGCGTCTTCTCCATTTTGCCTGCCGACCAAGGCAGCGAGGCGAGCGAGCCAGGACCGGGGGGCGAGGGCTTCAGCGCGGACACCAGCTTGATGAAAACGGTCCGGATCGTGACGACGATTCAATATTATTTGGACAAATAGAATCGAGTTCCCATCAAGCGAGGATTTGTTCGCGGAGGCCGCCGTAGGCGATGCCGCGCACGATGTCTTTTGCGTACATGGAGTAGGGGAAGCCGAGGTCGATGCTGCTGGCTTCGTCGAGCGGCTTGACCTGGTCGGGCGTCAGATTGAGCTCGAGGCTGGCCATGTTGTCCTGGAATTGCTGGAACTTGCGCGCGCCGATGATGGGGATGACTGGAACCGGGCGATAGCGCAGCCACGCCAGCGCTACTTGCGCCTGACTGCGGCCGACTTGATCCGCAACCGACTTCAACGCTTTGACGATGC